>CAIMUU010000001.1 GCA_903844835.1 uncultured bacterium
GTAGAAGCTCCCAAGATTCCTAAATATGAGAAGTTTGAACTCACCTTTGATATCAATAGACTAAATGCGCCCGGTGGCACTGTTACTAATAACTTAAACACTGAAATAGACGCCTCTACTATTAACCCCTACTGGCCATATGATCCGGCGCCAGTGGCTAATATCGCCGCACACCCCAATGCTGTGCCGGTGGGCAAAGGGATTTCGGTTGATGGTCTATTTTCCAATGACAACTGGGCTACGACTGTCACTCAAGCAGGTTTTATCTATCAAGATTTTGATGCTGATGGTTGGGCTTCAGGATTACCTAAATGGAAAATTCGTTTTGCTCCCACCACTGAAGGCAACTGGCAATACCGAATTAAGATTAGAGACCTTTCTGGCTTGATTGAATACACCCCTGCCAACAACACATTAGCGGCAGTGACCTCCACCAACAAAGGTTTTGTCAAAGCAAGTACAAATGATTCGCGCTATTTTGAGACCAGTGACGGGACTTACTTGCCATTGGTAGGCGTTACTGATACTACTTCAACTGATTTTCCTAAATTAAAAGAACAGGGTATAAATCTTGTTCGTCCTTGGTGGCAAAGCAGTGGAAGCCTTCCGCTTTTCGGTGCCGGTGGTCAGGGCGGAGATGCCGTTTTTGGTTATGCCAATCTTGATTACACCTCTGAATATATTATGCCAGGTAAGATAGCATCAGTGAAAATGCCCGTTTGTGCCAATGATGATCCGTGGTCTTGCATATATACTCAACCCAAAGTGAGATATAATACAAATTATAGATTTAGCGCGATGGTCAAAACAGCAGGTATCACTGGCACAGGGGATTACGGGTTTTATTTAAGGGAAGATTTTAGCCGAACTTCAAGCACAAAAATTATTGGCGATACTGAATGGCAAAAAGTATCAATTGACTTTCATAATAATACACAAGGATATGCTAATTTATTTTTTCGCTATTCTAATATAACTGCCGGCAGTGCCTATGTCGATTCTATTTCTTTAAGAGAAGTTTTAACCGATGGTTCTCTTGGGCCAGAACTTCACGTAAGGCCCGATCTTACTGCCCATAGCAATTATCGTCAGGATATTTCATATAAAATAGACAAACAATTAGATGCAGCTAAGCAATATGGTATCTATCTTAAACCAGTTATCGAGGAGAAAGCAGATAGCTTTTATACCATGATTCAAGAAGATGGAACAATTGGCGCCAATAATGATAACAACACTTACGCCAACCCAACTTCTGCCAACCGCGTGTATCAGCAATACTACTGGCGCTATCTGTTGGCTCGTTTTGGCTATAGCACTGCTTTGCAAAGTTTAGAGCTATTCAATGAGGCTGCCCCGGGTCAACCTGGCCATATTGAAGCTACTAGCGCTTTGGGGAAATTTATGAAACAAAATGATCCCTATGCACGTTTGGCCAGTTCATCTAATTGGCATTCGTTTCCTCCATTACAATGGAAGGATGCGGACACTGGTATGGCTGATATCCATAAATATATAGGCTGGGCTATCCCTGCCGGCGGTAATCGTATTTGGTCGGGCTGGGATGGTCATTGGTCCTATCCAAATGGCAATGAGGTACTTGGCGATGGGTTTGCTGTTGACACCACCGTCAGTCATAGCGGTAATCAATCATTAAAAATTACCGTGCCAGGAAACCCGGCCGATGACATTCCAACAGTTATGAACTATTCTGATGCACTCGTGTTTGATGCTGGTGCCCCTCCCGGTCACACTCTCAAATTATCATATTGGGCTAAAGGAGAAAACCTCCAAACGTACAATAAAAATTGGATTTATCCTGGCGGTATTGCTTTGCAATACTCTCAAACCGGCGGTGATTTTGCTGGGTATACCGCTGGTACTGGTACTACAAGTGCCCCGTGGGGGACTTACAACTGGACAAAAGTTGAATATACTTTTACTGTTCCCACTACCACACTTCCAGGCGCAGATGGACGTTTAGCTCAAATTCTTTGGGTAAATATTTTTCATCGAGCTAGTAAATCAACCACACCAGGAAACTTGTGGCTTGACGATATTGTTTTAGAAGATCAAACCGCTGGTCGAACCATAAACTATAATGGCGGTTTTGAATATACAATCCCTGAAGCCTACGACGTTGTCGCGAACCACCAAGCCTATTCAACTATCACTAGA
>CAIMUU010000002.1 GCA_903844835.1 uncultured bacterium
AGTAAATATCTGCCTGTAATTCTTTTGGGATATGAAGCATATATCCTAAAAACTGATGCACAGCGCAGAGAAAAATTTCTCAAGACTACTGAAGGAAAAATTCTCTTCAGACAGCAGTTTAGGGATATTTTATCAACATGGGCCAGTAACTCAGCTGGTTAGAGTGTCTGCCTCTTAAGCAGAATGTCGTGGGTTCGAGTCCCACCTGGCCCACCAAATAAAATAAGCCATCCGTTTGGATGGCTTATTTTATTTGCTGTTCCACGCGAGACTCGAATCTGCGACATATCAATGGAATGTCGTGGGTGAGGAATGCCTGTGGCATTCCGCAAGGCCGGAAACTGATTGTAAACTATGTTTACAGTAAGTTGAGGCGGGGTCGAGAAAAATTTCGGAGAAATTTTATCGTGACCGAGTCCCACCTGGCCCACCAAATTAAAAACAAGACCTTTACGGTCTTATTTTCTTTTTTCCTAGTAGGTTATAATAATCATATCATGCTAAAGGTAGAAAATGGTCCCGTATGTTTAAGTCGGTAAAAACTTTTTTAGATAATCTTTTTTTACCACGGACTTTGCGTGTTGCAAAGGATATTGGTTCAAAATCGTTGCCGGTTATTGTGCTACTTCACGGCATTGCGGCCACGGCTGGGACTTGGGATTTATTGATTAAAGAAATTGACATCAGCAAATATCGAGTTGTAGCGCTAGATTTGCTTGGTTTTGGGATGTCGCCGAAGCCGTCGGGCTGTAAGTATTTTGTCGAGGACCATGTGGCCTATGTCCATAGGACTATCAGGAAACTTAAGATAAAAAGTCCATATATCGTTGTTGGTCATTCGATGGGTTCAGTCATTGCGGCTCGTTATTGTCGGATATATTTTAATGAAGTTAAAGCTGCTTATTTACTAAGCTTGCCTTTATACATCGACAAGCCAGAGCCACTAAAGCGTTTGGTTGATAGGCAAATTGACATATATTTTGCGGCCTATAGATTCCTATCGGAAAATAAAGACTTTACAATTAATAATTCTCAAAATTTGCGCAAATTATTAAGAGTTTATGATGGCATGGATGTGACCGAGGATAATTGGGAGGGTTTTAGGTTATCACTCAAAAATACGATCATTAATCAGGATGTGATTGGTGATATCGAGAACGCTAGAGTGCCAATAAACATCTACTATGGTGACTTGGACGAATTATTGCCACAAAAAAGTATTGATAATTTGGCGTCACTAGACAAAGTTAAGGTTACAAGATTCCAGATAGTTGGTCATTTAGTCGGGACTAGATTTGCGAAGTTGATGGCTCGGATTATTAATGAGGCCTAGTTTTTTCTGGCAGTTGTCGCCGAGTTCCCTGCTTATTGAATATATTGGCCTCTCAGATTAAACTATATAAGCTATGAAGACGAGAATAATATAATTTATGGATAATTTATTAAATGCTAATGGCGTTTCTTTGCGCAACCAGTTGGTCCTTGCAAGGTCAGAGGAAAATTGGGGTGGCAAAATTGCTGGCAGTGACAAACTTATTAATGTTGCAGGTGTTGGCACGATTGTCTCAACAACTTTTGAACAACTTCGTAATGCTGCCGAGTATGCCCAAGAACATCTTTTGATGCAAAAGGCGATTCGCCGTTTTTTTGTTAGAAACCTGTCTTTTCAGATTCAAGCAAGTGTAAAAAAGGTGATTGCCGAAGAGCTGATTAGCGAATTAACTCAATCTGGCTATGTTAGAAATAATACTCAGCCCGTAAAATCAATCGATGAATTACTTGATTTGATAACTGAGCATTACGATAATTATTGGCGGCTAAAAAAATCTGGCGTTGATGTCGGCAGAGCTCAAGCTTGGACGCTGGATTTATTATCCGTAGGTAGTGAGAGAATTATTGTCACCGAAAAACTTCTGCCGGTGTTTGTCCAGTTTGTCTATCGTCATTATCAGGAAACATTCCAAAAAGATTTCTTTTGTTCTAGTGAATTGGATGAGTTAGATTATGAAGTGAGCTTATATATTTCAATTTATCGCTCTCTGCTAAGGTCTGATATCGCGACTGTTCGATATGGCATGCAAAAACTTTACGCTGCCTCGGATGCAAAAATTGATGAATATGCCAATTTCCATAAAAGAATTGACACGATATTTAATTCAATTTTAACTAATAAAATTACCAATTATATTAACAAGTATGGTGCGCCACTGCGGGTATTAAAAAGTTTTATACTTGAAAATGGAAACGCCAGTACATTACTCGCCAGTCAGGAACTTTTCAATGCGGCATATGCTGATCAAATCGACTCGGACTATCGAAAATCTAAAGCCAAACTAAATCGTGGCTTAATCAAAAGTATTCTATTCTTGCTAATCACCAAGACAATTATTGGCATCGCAATCGAGATTCCTTACGACATATTTGCGACAGGGATAGTTATGGTTTTACCGCTAATAATTAATCTATTTACGCCAGTAGCCTATATGGCATTATTGCGACTGGGTATCCATTTGCCGGACAAAGCCAACACTCGTGCGATAAAATTATATATGGATAATGCGCTTTTCAGTGAGCCGGACGAATCTTATCAAATCCGCTCAAGAATAAGCAAAAAAAGTTACCCGATTGGTTTTAGAATTGCCTATGCATTAATGTTTATGTTGGTATTTGGGTTCGTTATCAATGTCTTATACAATCTTGACTTTAACTTTGTCCAAATTGCCATATTCTTTATCTTTTTTGGTTCGGCAAGTTTTTTGGGCTTCAGATTGACTGGGATTGTTCAGGAGTTGGAGCTTGTTACCGAGAGACCAAGTATTATTACCTCTATCCGAGATTTTCTATTTTTGCCATTTACTATTTTGGGCAAATGGCTGTCTGACAAGTATCAGAAGTTTAATATCGTTGCGGTAATTCTAGATACAATAATTGAGTTGCCACTAAAAACCGTCCTAAGACTTATTAGGCAATGGGGCGGATTTATCGATGCGAAAAAGGATGATATTTAATAGCCGAGACTGCTAATTCCACTGCCAAGCATCAATTTCGGGCATATCGACGCCATTTTTCTTGATATATTCGGTGTTCTCGTCAATTTTTTGGTGATATTTAATAATAATCTTTTTGGCGTCTTCTTCAAGTATTCTGCCAGAACCAATTAGTTTTTCAAAGATAGCCATGACAATGTGATAGCGGCTAGTTTGGTTGCGAACGTGCATGTCAAAAGGTGTCGTCGTACTGCCACATTCAATATAGCCACGGATATCAAAGCGACTGGCGTCTGTTGCATAGTTAAACAAAATGGCCTTTAAGGTTTCGGGATAGCCATGGAAGTTGCAGATGACTGGTTTGTCGGTGGTAAATTGGCGATCAAATTCGGCGTTATCAATGCACCTATTGCCTTGGCCAAAACCACGGCTCGTAATTGAACTTACATTAACACAGCGCAGTCGTAAGCCGGGCCATTCCGATTTAGCCAGTTTGATTGCAGCCATTATTTCTTTAGTAGGGTAATCGCCAATGCCAACCAATACCACATCAGGGTCTTTATCGCTGGCAAAACCCCAGGTCATTAAGCCTTTTTGGAGTTGTTCGCGGGCCAGTTGTGGCGTTAACCAACGCGGTTCAAGGGTTTTGCCAGCGCAGATAACATTTATGTGTTTAACGGATTGCATAATTCGTTCTAAGACAACTAAGGTGATGTTTCCGTCGGCTGGGAAAAAGACGTCAACAAAGTCGCCGTGTCGGCGCAAGGCATCGTCAATAAAGCCGGGGTTTTGATGGCTAAAACCATTATGGTCTTGGCGCCAACCAGAGCTCGTTAGAATATAGTTGAGTGACGGGAAGTCGCCTCGCCAACTGAAATCGGCGGTGTGTTTAATAAACTTAGCGTATTGGTCCATCATACTGACGACAACTTGGATAAAAGCTTCGTAGCTTGCAAAAATAGCGTGACGACCAGTTAAGATGTAGCCTTGGGCTAGCCCTTGTAGGTTGTGTTCGCTCAACATTTCCATAACCCGACCATTTGGTGCTAAATCTTTGTCCCATGGTTCAGTCGGCCACACCCAACCCCTAGAAGTCGCATCGAAAATGGCATTTAATTTATTGGAATAGGTTTCATCTGGTGACATCATTCGGAAGTTTCGTTCTGCTTGGTTTATCTTGAAAACCTCTTTTAAATATAGGCCGGCTCGAATCATGCTACTAGAGCCAATTGTGCCCGGAATAGTTGCATCCTCGGCAAATTGGTCAGCAAGTGGCAGATGAAGTGGCCTGTAGACGGCTTCGCCACCGTGAGCGTGCTTGGTCATGCCCATGCGTTGGTCGCCGGTTGGTACGATGTTTTTTACAAAATCACCAAAGCCGGTTTCGCGATCAAATAACTCATTAAATTTATAGGAACGGAGCCAATCTTCCAGCATCTTGAGTTGGTCTGGATCGGTTTTAGCTTCCATTAAAACAACTTGATGCGACAAACAGTTGCCTTCGATTTTATTGCCCTTAAGCTCTTTTGGGCCAGACCATCCCTTTAGAGTTCGCATAATTATCATTGGCATACGTGGCCCAACAATTGCTTCTTTTGACTCTTTTATGCTCCAAATCAAATGGTGTGCCCATTCCAAAGTGTCTTCCATTTGTTGGTCTAAGTTATCGCCACTGACGATTCTTGGTTCGTAGCCGTAACCCCAGAATAGGGCTTTAAGTTCATCGTCGCTCATTCGTCCAAAGACGGTTGGAGCGGATATTTTGTAACCGTTCAAATGTAGGATTGGCAAGACGGTACCATTTGTCTTAGGGTCAACCAATTTATTTAAATGCCATGCACCAGCTGCTGGTCCGGTTTCGGCTTCACCATCTCCAACCAAGCAGGCCACAATCAAATTTGGGTTGTCTAGGGCGGCACCATAAGATGTAGCCAATGAATAGCCTAGTTCGCCACCCTCTAGGATTACACCGGGGGTGCCAGGATTGCTGTGGCTTGGAAAACCATATGGCCAGCTAAAATTACGGCAGATATAGCCGATACCGTCGTAGGTGGGTTTAGCTTTGGGATAAAATTCACCAAGCGAGCCCTCGACAAATAGGTTGGCTTGTAGGGCCGGAAATGCGTGACCAGGGCCTAAAACAAACATCATTTCTTGACCATATTTGCGAATTAACTTATTTAGGTGAGAATATATTAAATTAACACCTGGCCCAGAGCCCCAGTGCCCAAGTAGGCGTGGCTTGATGTCGTCGAAAGTTAGTGGTCTTTCTAGCAAGAAGTTGTCTTGCAAAAAAATCTGTGCCGCAGTTAAGTAATTAGTGGCGCGTCTAAAACGTTCAAAATCGATTATTTCATTATTCATGCTTGTGCTTATTGTATCTTAGCAACGAGCATTTGTAAAACCTTGAAATTTCTAAAATAACAGGCTATCTGCTAAGATATAAGCAACATGAAGAGCTTAAATGGTTTAGAGTTAGTCGGTTATATTAAAGAGCGCCAAGCCAAACAGGTTAGGGCGCTTCGTCAGTCATGGCGAGTTGTTCCGCGACTGGCAATCGTAAGGACAGGTGAAAGTCCAGTTACTGATGCTTATTTGCGGCTTAAACATACTTACGGGGACGATATATTAGTTGAGGTAAAGACCTATAATGTTTTGGGGCAAAATTTGATTGAGCAGATTCAAGAGCTTAATGAAGATGAAAACGTGCACGGAATTATTGTCCAGTTGCCGTTGGCTAACTTATCTCAGACTGACTCGGCCGTTAACGCCGTACTGCCCAAAAAAGATGTTGATGGTCTGGGCGTAAATGCGCAATTTACTCCAGCAACTGCGATGTCGATTGATTGGCTATTAGCAGGATATAACATCGAATTATCTGGTAAAAAAATTGCGATAGTTGGTAATGGTCGGTTGGTTGGAGCGCCACTTTTTAAGTTATGGAAGGATGCCGGTTTTGACGTGACTGTTTATGATGACCAGGCGACTAAACTTGCCGATGGATTGACCTTGGCCGACATAATTGTAACTGCAACTGGTGTTCCGGGTTTAATAACGAGCAATATGGTTAAGGCAGGGGCTGTCATTGTTGATGCTGGTGTTGCTTCTGAAAATGGCAAATTAGTTGGCGATGTCGCCGAGGAAGTTCGAGTTAGGAATGATGTTGCAATTACACCAGTAAAGGGCGGTGTCGGTCCGCTAACGGTTGCAGCTTTGTTCGATAATGTGATTTCAGCTGCCAGAAAGGTAGCAGACATCAAGGGGCAGCAGGATATCTAAGTAAGTATCGTCAATGTATAATGAAAAGTAATATGAACTCAAAAGAATTAAAGAAGCCATTTTTTAGTATTGTTATCCCAACTTTGGACGAGGAATTTCGTTTGCCATTATTATTAAAAGATTTGTCACAACAAAGTTGGACAGATTTTGAAGTTATTCATATTGATGGTGGTTCGACTGACAAAACCCTTGAAAAAGCCAAACAATGGGAAGATAAAATAAATATTAAATCGATTGTCCATAATATTCGTGGCGTATCGGCCCAGAGAAATCGTGGCGCCAGTGAAGCAAGTGGTGAATGGATAATATTTATGGATGCCGATAATCGCCTGCCAAGCTATTTTTTGGTTGGAATTAGATACCGAATTGAACGAGCCGAAGCTGACTCAGAAAAAAGATTTGATTTATTTAGCACGATTATGCACCTAAATAACGAGGATAGACGACATCGCAAAAGTCGTACGGCCGTAGGTGTTATTAACATGTTTATGCGCACTACTGCTAACACCAATCGACCGATGGTCTCAGGCTCAATGATTGGGGTTAGGTCTCAAATAATTAACAAAATTAAATTTGACGAAAAAATGAAAGTTAGTGAAGATAGTAATTTTGTGAAAAATTGTGTCAAAGCAGGTTGGAAATACACGATACTTCGTAGCCCAACTTATGCTTTTTCGATGCGACGGATTAAGCATAACGGCATAGTTAAAACTGCTGCAAGTAGCTTTGTGATGAATTTGCGATATTTATTTGGCGATGGTACTAATCACGACGATAGTGGTTACGACATGCTTGGTGGCGGAACATACCGAAAAAAATAAATTTAGACGATGCTGAGGGCTTCTTTGACACGTTGAACAACTTGGCGGGGTGTCAAATTGGCCTTAACGATATAGCTATGAATGCCTAGAGAATTCAGTTCTTTTGGGGATTCTTCTTCGCCCATATTTGTCAGAACTATGACGGGGATGGTTTTGCCCCATTGTTTTTTACGAATAATTTCAAGCGCATCGGTGCCGTTCATGACGGGCATCTGTAAGTCAAGAAGTATCAAATCTGGCAAGAAGCTTTCGACTAGTTCAACCCCAAGCTTGCCGTCTCGAGCCAGTTGGACATCAAACCCATCAGCTTCAAACTTCATGCGGTACATTTGACTAATGACGGGATCGTCTTCGATGATCGCTATCTTTGTCATAATCTAATAATACTCTAGACTTGCGAATCACTCAAGTATTTGGGCAAAAATAATGACAATTAGCTGATAAGTGGCAGAAAATTGATTTGAGTGTATAATATGGTTTATATGGAAAAAAACACACCACAGTGTGAAAGTGCGCATTTTATTAAGACGCCATACTTAGAAGTTAGGCTTGATAAGATTCGAGACGCTTATGCTCGACTTAGCAAAAACTTTATCGGTATTGAGATATATTATGCGATGAAGTGTAACCCTAATCCCGAGATAATGAGAACAGTCTTTGAGTGTGGTGGTCAGTTTGAAATATCTTCTGCTGTTGAAATGAAAAAAGCCATTCTAGTAGGGGCAGAGCCAAAAAATATCTTGTTTAGTAACCCTGTTAAGACTTTAGATGATATCAAATCAGCCCATAGGGCTGGGGTTGAGTGTTTTGCATTTGATAGCTACAGTGAGGTTGACAAGCTTGCCGAAGGCGCCCCTGGTGCGAAAGTTTACGTTCGCATATCTATACCTGTTCGCAAGAGTGTTGTTGCAAGTGAGGGTAAGTTCGGCGTGGCTATTGATTATGCGAGAGAATTAATGCATTATGCTAGAAAAATGGGGCTAAAGCCTTATGGGATATCCTTCCACGTTGGGTCACAGATGTTGGATCCTGAATCGTGGAGTTATGCAATCCAGCATAGCGCCAAATTAATTTCTATGCTAAAAAGAGATCATATTCACGTAGAACTGCTTGATATTGGTGGTGGTTTTCCGGTCTGCTACAAAGACGTTAGCCGAGATAATATCGATAAAATATCTGGCAAGATAATAAAAGCTTTAACAAAATATATTCACGGTGATGTTAGGATTGTGGCTGAGCCAGGCCGATACTTGGTTGCTGATTCGGGCGTAATGGTAAGCACCATTATCGGCACTGCCGAGAGGTTCGGCAGAAAATGGCTGCATCTTGACGTTGGAGCTAACAATGGTCTAATGGAGGCTGTTCAGACCAGTAATGCATTGGAATATCCAGTCTTTGATTCTAAAAAATCTGACGAAAAAGACATTTTTGTTCTGACTGGTCCAACTTGTGATAGTCAGGATACTATTATGTTTGATGTACCAGTTTCAGCCGATATACAAATAGGCGATAAGATTTATTTTGAGTATGCTGGCGCTTATACTACTGCGATGTCCGAGAATTTTAACGGGTTCCCGAGTCCAAAAACCTATGTCGTCGACAAGAAGAAAGATTAACTACTTTAATGTTTGAAAAAACAACTCGTCGTAGTGACAAAAACCCGCCAATTATCGAAGCGGCCGAACGAAAATCAGAATTTTCTGTCATTGATTTTGATAATTACGCTGAAATATGTAATTTTCAGAATAATGGCTCTAGGCGTCGTGGGATATTATCGAGTGAATTGTATGAGGAGATTGCCAAAGACCCAAGCACTGGGTTTATTAACTCTGGGGATTCCAGAGTGCCTGCACTTATAGATGTGAAGTATGCACTAACAATGGGTTATGACAAAGCTAGGTGTGAGGAACATGCTAAAGATTTGTCGCCAAACGTTAAGATTTTAGCAATTCCCATCCAAGAGCTTAACGAGGAAGAAAAAAACCAGTTTGTAGAGTTAATTTCGGCCGATATAAATTGTGCACTTTTCTTTAGTGATCATAACAGCGACGAATCTAACGCTTTGGCAGCCATTTTAGATGAAGCTAGAATAGGTCATTTTGAAAAACCAATGGTTGACCCCCGAGCTGATAAGGGTGATGAGCAGGCTTCTTTACTGCTGTTCTCTTGTCGGGTAGAACAGAGGCCTGATAGAGGTGATCGAAAACGGCTCAGACTGAGTGGCGTGCAGGCCTACTATGAGAAAAATATTGGCCCAGTTATGACCAAAGATGGTGGAGCAATCACGACTCTTGCAATGGGCGATAGGATCAATGAGCAACAGGCCGAAGAGTTTTGGGATTTGTATAATAATAGATTTGATTTTCTTGGCGAAGGTCATCCGATATCCATGCAAGATTCAAAAGAAAGCTTCCTAGAGATGCTACGTTCCGAAAGCACATTAATTGCTGCAACTTACTCGAAGGACGAGAACGCCGAATTAAAAAAATTAACGTGTTTTACGTATTTTATTGATGACGTAGATAAGCTTTACTGGCTAAACAGTAAATATATTGAAGAAAAA
>CAIMUU010000003.1 GCA_903844835.1 uncultured bacterium
ACCAATCGGCAACAAGGCGAGGAATTAGCCAAAAAATACGGTATCGATGGCATTATGATAGGTCGTGGTGTATTCCAAAATCCATTTGCTTTTGAACAAATTCCGACCAATCATACCCGCCAAGAACTAATCCAAATGATGAATATCCACCTGGATTTGTATGACAAATATGCAACCGACTTAACGCCACGCAAATTTGACCCATTAAAACACTTTTTTAAGATATATATTCGCGACTTTGAAGGCGCCAGTGAAATCCGCGAAAAGCTCATGCATACCAAAAACACCACCGAAGTTCGCAATATTATTAATAATAATTCTGATTCTATAATCTAACCCACCTATGCCTAGACGCAACAAACAAATTAAACATATTCGGCTAATCATAAATGATAACTGCCAGTCTAAAAGGCGCTTCTTGAATGAACGCGAAGCCGTTAAAGCCGCTGAATTTCAAATGCTTGTCAACCCAACTCTTGAGCTATCGACATACAAATGTGATAGCTGTCAAAAATGGCACTTAACTAGAAATTTAAAAGATAAAATATAAATTACAGCCTAACGTACCAAAAGCCAGCTTGGACACCGTTTAGTGGGTAGGCACTGCCGTTTGCGTCCGAGACTTGACCAATATATGAACCTTGGGTATAGCCACCACCAGCCGTTGAATCTCTGACGATTGTTGTAGGTATATCCGTTAGTCCGCCACTTAAATTAAACTGGGCTACCTGCGGACCACCAATGCCAAGATAGCAATCACTTGTTGCGTCATACGTAGCACAACCATAAGTGCCAAATACAATCGATGACCCACAGCCAGTTGTCGCATTAACCATTGGATAAGAGTTACCACTAGTGGTATAGCCCATGGTGCCACCCAAAAAGCTAAGATCCGAAACAGAACAGTCAACCGTGTAATCATTTAAGACAGGAGTAAAATTTGGAGCATTATAGCTTACAGTAACCGGATTTACATAAGGTGCGATACCAATAGCGACATACTTATTCCAGGTATAGCCAGTCGCCACAAAGCTGGCAATACAAGACTTGTTGGCGCTCATTGTGATGGTATGGCTGGCTACGCCACTACAGCCAGTGTCACCAGTCCAGTTACTGAAGGCGTAGTTAGTATTTGCCGACGCAGACATCGTTGGAGTTGAACCAGTATTATAGGTGCCGGCCCCGCTAACAGTTCCGCCCGTTCCAGCAACCAAGGTCAAGACATAAGTCACCACAAAGTTGGCCGTACAAGTTTTGTTGGCGCTCATCGTAATCGAGTGGCTGGCTACGCCACTACAGCCAGTGTCACCAGTCCAACTACTAAAAGCATAGTTTGAATTGGGCGCCGCCGTCATTGTCGTCGAAGCACCAGAGCTAAATGTGCCAGCCCCGCTAACAGTTCCGCCCGTTCCGGCAATTAAATTCAAAACATAGGTCGTGCCAGCCGGCTGGATTGAAGTCATCGGTAATGTATAGCTTTGCCAAACAGTCCCATCAGATTTGCGCAACATATTAATCAAACCGTTTGAAGTCACGACTGTAGCATTGCCACCAGCATCAAGAGCGGGGAGTGGGACTGAAAAATTTGATTTAAAAAGCCCGTCCGAACTAACTGCTACATAGCATCTGGTCTCTGTCGGGCATGAATAACCAGAAATCAAATTTCCCGAACAATCTGTACTGGCGGTTAGTGGTTTTAGAGTCGTCCAAAGTGGCTTGCCGGCATTTGCAGCCAAACAGGCTTTGGCATAGGCCGTACCAGCATCAGCCGCCGTTTGGGCTAGCTGGTTGTAGTATTGCGTAGTCATTGACACGCGAACAGCAGCAGTTGAGATTACTGATGCCAGCAAAACAGTCAACATAATAATAGAAGCAATAAGAACACTTGGAAGTGCAAACCCATTTTGGCTATGATGTCTATCTATCTTGACCATAGTTTTTATAAGTCAAGTATAGCATAAGTTTATTGCTAGCAATATCTGTCCTATGCACTGATAAGTAGCGTTTCGCCACCCATCGCTTTTCGGAAATATCCATCATGGCTGACATACAGTACCGCACCACTGTATTTTGACAAAGCCGTCTCTAATTCCTCAATACTTGGCAAGTCCAAGTGATTGGTTGGCTCATCCAGGATCAGTAGTTGCGGATTATTCGCAAGCATAGTAATTAGCTGGAATCTGGCCTTTTGGCCTCCAGACAAAACCGAAATTGGGATTTTGCCATCACCCTCAACAAACAGATAATCGCTCAGTAAACTTCGAATTTTAGTAGTTGAAATTGGCAAATTTCTATCCAAATACATCCGTTCGACCGCCAGCTCAAGTGGCAAATCAAAATAATGCGACGAGACTTCCTGTTCGTAGACGCCAATTCTAATATGCACATCCAAGGCTATTTCACCTGCAAAGGTTACTATCCCGCTATTTAGAAGTTTATTTGATGAAACCTCAGACAATAAGGCCTTAATCAAAGTTGTTTTACCGGCTCCATTTCGACCACGTAACTCCAGCGCTTCACCCTCACGCAAGTCAATATTGATGCCACTAAATAAAGGCTTGTTATAGCCGAGTGACAAATTGCGAGCCGAAATTAATACGTGCTTACTGCGCGATTCATCATTTTTAAGATTCATTCGAATATTTTTGGATTTGAACTTTTCATACTGGGCGGCAACTTTATAGTTCAAATTTGCAGCCGATTCTTTGTCAATCCAAAAAGTTGGCTTGACCTTCGCCTGAAGCTCAACTAATTCTTCGCGAGACTTATTTTCAAGTCGCTTAAACTTTTGAATCGTAGCGGGATTTCGAGCTTTTTCCTTCAGACGCTGATAATCGATGACTTTTTCTTTTAGGTTTACAATCCGCTTTTCGACCATCTCAAAGTCATTCATCTGCGAACCCGTGCTGACGGCATTTTGCTTTAAATAGGCGTCGTAATTTCCCTTGTAGCTGGCACATTCACCATCTTTAAGTTCAATAATTCTATCAACTTCATTAAGTACATCGCGGTCGTGAGTAATGACCAGCATAGCCTCGCTGGCCGTTTTCATCCATTCAATATATTGGGCTTTGGCAACATAGTCCATGTGATTTGTCGGCTCATCAACCAGCGCCAAATCAGCATCACTATGCATAACTTTTACAACTTCGACAAGCCGCTTTTCGCCACCAGACAGAGAAGAGAAGGGGCGGTGAGCTACACCTGGCAGCTGAAAGTTATCAAGTTCACGCTCAATTTTTTCCTCAATCTGGAAAAAACCCTTGTCATCAAACCGCGTTAAGGCCTGCGTATAGGCATCGATTAATTTCATATTTTCGCCCATTGTATCTGGATAAGTCTCAACAATATGGCTAAGCGTAGCGTATTCTGGTAGCCCGGCCAAAACATATTGCAAAACAGTCGTATCGCCCATATCGTGATGTTCCTGGGCGGTCGAAACCACAACCGTACCACGCTTGTAAATAATTTCACCAGTAAAGTCAGTGTCGGCGCCAGTTAATATGCCAAATAGAGTTGATTTGCCAACACCATTACGACCAACAACACCGACTTTTTCGCTATCATCAATACTAAACTTGATCTTGTTCATCAAGATCTTGGGGCCAAAACTTTTTTCAGTGATATTAATATCGGCTATCATCTGAATCATCATATCATAACAGAGGCGAAGATAATAATGTTTGGCGTAATCAGTCTTTGCCAGATACTATTTGGTATTGTTTATACAAAACGTTTTTGCATTCCGATACTTCGTGAGTCTTAGCAATAGTGACTGAAGTTTTACCAAATTTCTCCAACCTGTCCTGGTCCGAGCTCATTTTCAAGATATTTTTTGCCATTTTTTCGGCGTCATTTGGGGCCGATAGATAGCCATTTTTGCCACTAATTACGACTTCATTAACAGCTAATTTATCGACTGCTACAACCGGCAACCCCGACGACATAGCCTCTAGTAGAACAATCCCTTGGGTCTCAATTGCACTGGCGGTAATAAAAAAGTCATATTCAATGATTTTGTTGGTAATTTTGAAA
>CAIMUU010000004.1 GCA_903844835.1 uncultured bacterium
CTCCATATAATGGTGGCGCCCTGTTTTGGAAAGTTTTTTTTATAAATATCGTGTATTGGTTATATAATTAACGCGCTTATTGCATAAGCGTAATATGCTATTATTAGCTTATGAATTTTACAAAAAAATCAATAATAAAAAATATAAACATCAAACGCGCATTGGGTATTATTATTGTCGCATCTATTGCATCTTTATTTGTAACAATTATTGGTGGAAAAATATTTGGAGTCGACCTTGAAATTGTTTACCCAATCAATATTCCAACTAATATGTGGGCATTTAGTATTGGTGGAGTTATTGTAATATCCCTTCTTGCTTCGTCCTGGTATTTATATAAACAAAAATTTACATCAACCGCTATAGCTGGCTATATTTTTGGAATATTGTTTGTAGTAATTGGATTTCTTGGAGACATTATTGCACTTGTTCCGCACAATAATGGATTTGATATTCTATTGGGCTATTATGCTCAGCCAATTTATTGGCTTACATTAATTATGATTATTATTAGTTGCACACTTATTGGCTGTATTATGAGAAAAACTGGCAAATTGGGCGACTAAGCTTAATATTTTTATCTACGAGGAGAGTACATGGCTAATATAAAAAACTTAAAGCCAACAAATCAATTTGCAATATACATTTTATCTATTCTGATTGGGTTGTTTGTTGCTGGAATTGTATTAATCCTATCTCTGCAGCCACTTTTTGATAAAAATAGCTATGATTCATCGGTTGAATCAACCTCGGTCAACGATAACTGTTCGGGCATTGGATCAGATGAGGTATCTTGCAAACCAATATATAGCTTCGTATACAATAAACAAGAATTAGCCTGTGTTGTTGACCAATCTCAGAATTTTGGGCCAAACAGCGACCAAATGAACGTCTATTTTGATTCACAGGATCCAACTAGATGTGTAACTGATGTAGAATTATCCAAGCTATCTTCGCCCCTACTGTATCTTAGTGTAGTTGTAGGGCTAGCTTTTAGTGCTATTGGCGTATTGGGAATTATAGCAAAGGTTAAACGAACCAAACTAGAAGAGTATTTGAAGATCCATGGCAAATTAATTAAATCACTTCCGTCAGTTGCAATATCTAACGGCAAATATATTGGTGGAACTGAGTTAAAATACCCCTACGTTAACTACACAGACAGCAAAGGTAGCGTTTTAAAATTGAGATGCACCCATCGGGTTGATACGCCGAACTTACCAGACGGCACACCAATTGATTTATATATTGACGAGTCAAATCCAACAAAATACTATACCGAGTTCTCAATTGTTGACTTTAGCCAGCCGCCGGTTCAACCTACAACCCCAACAACGAATGCCTAACCGATAACACTCTACGCACGCTACTGTTTAGGTCGACAAGTGATATCCGACCGTCATTGACGGCTTGAGCAACTCCATCAATTATCGAATCAATTTCGACACCGCCAACCATCCTATCAGCGCCAAGAACGTAAACCAGCAAGTCATTCCCGGCATTAATTGCCAAAATGGCGTTATTTATTGGATTAGCAAACTGACTATCGCCAGAATTTTGTAACATAATCATATCGTCAGTAACAATCAAACCATTAAAGCCCATATCATCCCTAAGAATACTATGCCACCTTGGCGACAAAGAGGCGGGCAGACTGTCGACGCTACTAAAACGCAAGTGGCCGAACATTACTGCGTCAGCTCCTGAATTAATGCCGTCTTGAAAACTTATCATATCCGAACTTTGCCAATCCGTCAGTGACTTATCCGTAGTCGGGACTGAACTATGCGAATCGTTCGGCGTTGCTCCGTGCCCAGGAAAGTGCTTTAAAGTCGATAACGACAAGCCTTCCGAACCCTTGACGGCTTCCGTTACCCGCGCTCCAGCCAAAATGGGGCTACCACCAAAAACACGATTGTATATGAATGAGCCCGACTCGTCTGTTATGTCTGCAACAATTCCGAAATTAAGATTAAGACCAACCTGGTTTAACAAGACCGAACGCTGGCTAAAGGCATCGTATGTAGACGAGGCAGGCTGACTTTTCAGCTGACTGGCGGCAGGGTAGGTGTCTTCGGCAATACGTGACACAACTCCACCTTCTTCGTCAACTGCAAATAAATAGGGGAACGCAGTTTGATTTTGAATATTACCAGTAAGGCTTTTAAGCTCCGCAAGACTGCTAGGGATATTATCGCCCATAAAAATTAGCCCACTTGGGCTATATTCATCCAAAAAGCTACTAAGGTCGCCATCATTTGTGCCAGGCGTGTGCAAAATAAATAAACTGGATACTTTTTGGCGCAGGGACATGTTCTCAAGCTTCAAATCAATAATTGAAGATGCCTTAAAGTGCGGGATAGTATTAAATTCTCGACTGGCGATAACAATTCTATTGATCTTTTCAAAATATGTCCAAGAAACAACACCGAGGATGAGTAATGCAATAACTATTAGGTATTGAATTATCTTATTCATAGTTTCATTGTAGACCAGTTATTAACTATCTGCCATATTGGCACCAATCCGATATCACCCAAAATCTACTCAATTATGAACAATCTTCTTGCAAGAAAGTAGCAATAGCTACATAATAGCAAAATTACGTCACGAATGGCGTAGACAGTTCTTGAAAATTAGGCGCGAAAGGGGTGATGCTATTTGGTCGATGAGACAAAGTGCTTGGTTAAAAGACTCGAAAAGAACTATCGAGACCTAAACAGTTTGGTCCGCGATTATGATGAAATTAGGCGACGCAAGCATCGCGATTTCAGACACGAAGACCGCATCAGAAGAAAGCTCGAAGAATGCAGAGAACGCTTGTCATATTCTGTCCAGAGACTTACTGGTGGCGATTACGAGGAAGTCGGCTGGGTACAGTTTGACAAATTCAACACAGAACTCCATATCTACTTCGGCAGTGGAAGAATCGGTTGTCGACCTCACGGACATGCAGTCATCGACAAAGCCAATTACATAATCACATACTACAGGTCAATCAACGGCGACCATGGACGTCAAAACCTTGTTGCAAAACGCCACTAGCTAATTTTCAATCGAGCAATACCGGGCCGCCAGCAATGGCGGCCCAAATTAATACCACCTAGATGTCTATATCGTCACACATTTGCTATAATGTCTATATGAATTCATTGGGAAAAACAAAACCCCATCTAATTACATCAATAGGTATTCCTTGCTCTGGTAAAAGTTTTTTTGCTGATCATTTTGCCGATACATTTAAGTCGCCAATCATTAGCTATAACCGTCTACAAAAATTACTATTTGTTGACCCTGTTGGCTCAAAAGAAGAAGATGAAATTATTCTGAGCGTAATAAAGTACATGCTCGAAGAGTCATTCAAGACCGAAAGAACAGTTGTTTATGATGGGCCAATTTTTAATCACAGTAGCTATGAAATGATTGATAAAATGTCCCAAAAGAGTGGGTACGAACCTTTGTATGTTTGGGTCCAAATTGACTCGCCAACAGCCAAGAAGCGAGCGTCAAATTCAAGCCTTGGAAATTTAAAATTATCTTCCGAACAATTTGACAAAAAAGTTAGTCATTTTTGTCCTCCCAAAACATCTAGCAAATCAATTGTCGTAAGTGGCAAACACACCTATGCCAGCCAACTAAAAATTGTACTTAAATATTTAGCGGTTCCAAGTTAGTCAAGGATACTATGCCGATAATTCAAGATAAAGAATTTGGCAAAATCACAATACGTCGTAGCGCTAGGGCAACTCAGGTCAAATTACGAGTAGCACCAGATGGTACGCTTCGTGCATCACTACCTATGTATGCGCCGATTTTTTTGGTAAAAAATTTGCTAAGAACTTCCCGTGCTGAACTCCAAAAACTTCTATCACAATCCAAGCCCGAGTATGTCTATAACAACGGCATGCAAATTGGCAAAAGTCATACTCTCGTAGTCCAAAGTACTGATAGCAGTAGTTTTAATATTAGCCGTCATGGCCAACAAATTATTATCAAACTACCTCAAGATTCACACCTAAATCAACCTGAAATTGCTCGAAAGATAAGAGACGCCGTTATATCGGCTCTTAGGCTAGAGGCAAAGAGCTATTTACCAAAACGCCTATCATTCTTGGCCGAAAAATATGATTTGAAATACAGCCATATTAGATTTTCGCATGCTAGCGGACGCTGGGGTAGTTGTAGTAGCTCAGGCACAGTAAGTCTTAACATCGCTCTGATGAAACTGCCATTTGAGTTAATTGATTACGTCATTATTCACGAATTGTCACACACCAAACAGATGAACCATAGCTCGCTATTTTGGGCACTAGTGTCTCAAGCCGACCCATATTACAAAACTCACAGACGAGCCCTAAAACTGCAAAATCCTTCTATATAATTTTTGCGCAGGAGTGTATAATAAGCATAAGATGTTTAAGGGTGGTCCCATCTACAACCATAGGGCAGAACAGATTGTTCGATACACTGAGTTAGCTGTACCGATTCTTCTTACTGTATATGGCCTTCTTGTACAGTTTGACATCATAAAAGTATCCTTCAAAATAGACGTTACTGGTTTTTATTTAGTAATGTTTTTCTGGTTGGTTATTGGTGTTTCGCAGTTCTTCATGCCTAGCAAAAAGAAAATTGATCTTACCTTAAGAATGATGGCCTACCACCTGACAGTTGGCGCCTATTTATTGTTCGTTACGGGTGTTGCTTCGCCCTTTATCGGCGGCTGGATTATTTTACTACTTCTGACATATATTTTTGCTCAAACTAGGGGTATATTTTACAGTATTTTTGCTTTTGCGGTATTTATATACATCGATATCGCTTTTTGGCAAAGTACAAATCTATCAATAATCGCCGACGACACTTTGGCGTTTATTATAGTTTTAGCAACTGGGATTATAGCAATTAATATATTAAGGACGCAAAAACTAGGCCAAGACAAGATTAACGTTATCCAAACAAATGAATTTCTCCAGCGCGATAGCGTTTTGGCTATTATCAATAATTTAACCGACGCAGTTTTAAGTTTAGACAAAGACGGAATTGTCCGCGTCTATAACGCAGCAAGCCTTAACCTGCTTGACACTAACGATAGCCTAAATGGCCAGCATATCGATGAAATCTTGCCATTATTTGACAAGAAGAGCGAAAATGTCAGTATCTTTAAAGAGCTGAAAAAAATCAAAACCGTCTCAAAGCGTGATGATCTTAGTTATTCTCTTAGTGATGGCGAAATTATTCGACTAGAAATAACCTATACGCCAATTCATAAATCGTATAGTCGAACAACTAGCCCTGAAGCTCACGAAGGCTTTGTGTTAATTATGAGAGACGTTACCAAAATTAAGAGCCTAGAAGAAGTAAGAGATGAATTTATTAGTGTTATTAGCCACGAGTTAAGAACGCCTCTGACTATCGCCGAAGGAACTCTATCTAATGTCCAAATTATGATGGATCATCCGAACGCCACAAAGAAGATGCTTAAAGAGTCAATTGAGACTGCGCACGACCAAATTATCTTTTTGTCACATATGGTAAATGACCTAAGCACGTTATCTAGGGCCGAGAGAGGCGTATCCGATAATACTGAAGATATTGATGTTCGCGAGCTAGCGCATGCGCTTCATGACAAGTATGCCTCGGATGCAAAGGCCAAAAAACTCCATCTTGACTTAGATTTATCACCAAAACTTGGCAAAGTTCATGTTAGCCGGCTATACCTTGAAGAATTACTTCAGAACTTCTTAACAAATGCAATTAAATATACCAAAAAGGGAAGTATCACAATTTCATTTAGCGAAAACAATAAAAACATTCTATTTGAAGTTAAGGACACTGGTATTGGTTTAAGCAAATCAGATCAAACGCGAATATTTGAAAAGTTTTATCGTAGCGAAGATTACCGTACTCGCGAAACTGCTGGTACGGGATTGGGCCTATATATCGCCGCAAAGCTTGCTCATAAATTGGGCACAAAAATTATGCTAACCAGCCGATTGAATTTTGGCTCAACCTTTAGTTTTGCGCTGCCGATCACATCTGAGCAAGCATCGTCTGAAAAGTAAGGTAATAAATGCCACTACACTTGACGAAC
The DNA here is from genome assembly GCA_903844835.1 of uncultured bacterium. Classification (GTDB taxonomy): domain Bacteria; phylum Patescibacteriota; class Saccharimonadia; order Saccharimonadales; family Saccharimonadaceae; genus UBA1547. The sequence continues at coordinate 6,092 of CAIMUU010000004.1, forward strand.
TCTGTAATATGGACTATATTAGTACTTGACAGTCTGCTTTAGCAGGCTATTTAATTAGGGAGCAAAACCGTGATATTTAAAAAGAAGATAATTGAGCTCATCGCAAAGACCAAGTTGGATAAACCAGCCAAAGAAAAAAAATCATTTTTGAAGTTTTTTTCTAAGATAGGTAACTACTTTAAAGGTTCATGGACAGAGCTACGACAAGTTCGCTGGCCAAACCGTAAAGCAACCTGGGGGTTAACTGGCGCAGTTATCTTGTTCACGGCATTTTTTACACTGTTAATAATTTTGCTCGATGCCGGGTTTAAATCATTATTTAATATTATTATAAAATAGCCGTCATACGACAGGCCAAAGAAAGAATATATGTCAAAAAATCGTTACGACTCAACCCGACAATGGTATGCAATCCACACCTACAGTGGCTACGAAGAAAAAGTAGCTGACAACATTCGACAGCGCATTAATGCTGTTGATATGGCCGACAAAATCTTTGACGTTATGGTACCAAAAGAAAAGCAAATCGAAATTAAAAATGGCAAACGCAAGGTAGTCGAGAAGAAGATTTTCCAGGGCTATGTCCTAGTTGAGATGAAATTAACCGATGAGACTTGGTATATTATCCGCAACACTCCAGGCGTAACTGGCTTTGTCGGAACTGGTACTGAACCAACTCCGGTGTCCGAAAGCGAAATCGTAAAAATCAAACGTCGCATGGGCGTCGAGGAGCCAAAACACTTTATCGACTTCAAGGTCGGCGAAGTCATCAGTATTACAGATGGACCATTCAAGAGCTTTGATGGCGCAATTTCTGAAATTGACAACCAAAAAGGTAAGGTCAAAGTCATGGTCAGCATGTTTGGCCGTGATACGCCAATTGAGCTTGACGCTTTGCAGGTTCGTAAGGTATAATACCCCAGTTACGAAAAGCTTCTAAATTGTAATATTTAAATTGTTTTATCCCTAAAGGAAATTATATGGCAAAGAAAATTATTGGAAACTTGAAACTTCGCATCCCTGCAGGACGCGCAACCGCCGGACCTCCAGTTGGTTCAACCCTTGGACAATGGGGCCTAAATATGATGAACTTCATCACTCCATTTAACGAAGCTACCAAAGATTTAATGGGCAAAGACGTTATCGTACACCTACAAGTCTACGAAGACCGAACTTTTTCCTGGAAATCACTTGGTCGCCCAATGACTGATTTGATCAAAGAAAAAGCTGACATCAAAAAGGGCAGTGGCAAATCTCATCTTGAAAAAGTTGGTAAGATTAGCCGTGCTCAACTTGAAGAAATTGCTGAAATCAAAAAAGATCAAATGAACGCAATTGACCTAGAAGGTCGCGTCAAAGTTGTTGCTGGTGCAGCCCGCTCAATGGGTGTTGAAATCGAAGGCTAAATCTTAATTAATAATATTTTACCGTGACTTCTGTCACGGTATTTTATTATCAACTAGAATATTAATCTGTTAAATATTGACATTCCATCGTGTTTATGCTATTATGTAAATACAATAGTTTGATTCTAGTCAAACTACGTACCTTATCAACCAAGATTACAAATAATCACCTCCTAACGGAGGTGTGAGCTATAGAGGCACACTCAAAGCGCCAGGGGAGGAAAAAGACATGAACATCAAGAGCAAGAGGTTTGTCATTTTTCTAATCGTCACCGCTTTTATCGGCGTAATGATAACAACCCTAACCTATGTCCTAGCGACCATAAACTATTGCCGTCCAGACTTCGAGACCACTTCGTGGTCTATCTGGACTTCGATTGGGGTCATAGGCATTACCGCCTTTACGGCATTCCCCATGGTTTACGTGATGATATCGGCCCAATGGGTCGAAATTTATCAACCATGGGGAAAGCTAATGCGACA
>CAIMUU010000005.1 GCA_903844835.1 uncultured bacterium
GCTACCTGGTAATACGGCTTTGGCGATTAATAAAGCTATCGAGTATGTTGAGGTTGAGATAGGTGGCGAAAAGCTAATTCTCGCCAAAGATAATTTGAAAAATGTATTAACTGATGAGAAGCATCAGTCACTTGACTATAAAATTATCCGTGAATTTAGTGGCAAAGAATTGATTGGCAAATCGTACAAACCACTATTTGGCGATAGAGGGAACGGTGCTCATAAAATTTGGTCAGCCGATTTTGTGACAACCGAATCAGGCACTGGTATTGTTCATATTGCGCCGGCTTATGGTGAGGATGACTTTAACCTAGCCAAGAAAAATAGTATCCCAGTTGTTCATGTAATTGATGATTATGGCAAATATCTTGAAACCGAATGGATTGGTCATGAAATTTGGGAAATAAATAAACTTATCGCCAAAACTTTACTTGAAAGAGGCACTGTTTGGAAAATTGAATATATTCGTCATGAATATCCACATAATCCACGAACTGGGAATCGGTTGATTTTCCGAGCTCATCCTAGTTGGTTTATGGATATCGATGGCCAACGGACTGAAATGTTGGAAGAAAACACGGAACATATCAATTGGTTCCCTGAGCATATCAAACACGGCCGTTTTGAAAAAACTATCGAACAAGCCCCAGATTGGAATTTGTCGCGCGATAGATTCTGGGCTACGGCGATGCCGGTCTGGAAGGGTACTGACAAAAATGGTAATGAAAAAATCAAAGTTGTTGGCAGTTACGCTGAACTAAAAGAATTATCTGGTATTGAACTGGAAGATTACCACAGGCCATGGGTTGATGACATCAAATTTACAATCGATGGTGTTGAGTTTTCACGAATCGATAAAGTGCTAGATTGTTGGTTTGAGTCTGGCAGTATGCCGTTTGCTCAATTCCACTATCCATTTGAAAATGTTGCAAAATTTGAAGCCAATTTCCCTGGCGATTTTATTGTCGAATATGTTGGCCAAGTTAGGGCTTGGTTCTACTATGTTCACGCCATCAGCGTTGGCATATTTGGACATAATGCCTTTAAAAATGTTATTGTAACCGGAAATATTTCTGGCAATGACGGTTTCAAGATGAGCAAAAGTCGCAATAACTTTACTGACCCAAATGAATTATTTGATAAATATTCGGCCGATAGTTGGAGATTCTTGTTGTTGTCGTCACCACTTTTAAATGGTGAAGATTTTAGCTTAATTGATAAAGATGTCAGTGATGCAGCGCGTAAATTATCAATGATTTGGAACATGTATGATTTCTTTACGATGTATGCCGAAGTTGATAATTGGGAGTTTAAAGGCGACCTGTCTGACCCAACTGAATCACTCACAAACCCACTAGACCAATGGGTTGTTAGCCGTATGCATCAGTTAATTGCGGAAGTGACAAAAAATATGGATGTCTATAACATTCCAGATGCTATTAAGCCTATTTTGCCATTCATTGAAGATGCCAGTAACTGGTATGTTCGTCGTAGCCGTCGGCGCTTTTGGAAAGCCGGGGATGATACTGACAAAAATAACGCCTACCGAACTTTACACTATGTTCTAGCTCAACTAGCTCAAGTAATGGCACCATTTACGCCGTTCCTAGCCGAAGAACTGTATCAAAAACTAACGGGTGGCGACAGCGTACACTTACTTGACTGGCCAGCCGGTGGTCATATTAATGAACTAGTCGTTAGCGACATGGAAACGGTTCGTGAGTATGTTAATACCGGGCTTAGTATTCGTGCCAAGGAGCATCAAAAAGTTCGCCAGCCACTTGCAAGTGTTACGGTGCCAACTTTGGGTAAATTTGTCGACTTTGCCGATATTTTAAGCGAAGAATTAAATGTCAAAGAGGTTAAACTAGGGAAAGAATTTGCGCTTGATTTAGTCATTACGCCAGAGCTGAAGAGTGAAGGACTTGCCAGAGAAGTTGTCCGCCATATTCAAACGGCCCGAAAGGACGCTGGCCTAAACATCGAAGACCGAATCGAACTAGTATTAATTACTGAGGACAGTGAAC
>CAIMUU010000006.1 GCA_903844835.1 uncultured bacterium
ATATAAATTCAAATACAAATAATAGGCACTAAAGCTTAATACTAATTGAGTCGCGACTAACTAGCTTTCGGTTTGCATTGCTAGCAATCATCCATTGCAATATTGCGATTACTGATATAACTACGAGTAATGGCCAAGTATTTCGCCAAGCCGGCATCGTAAAGTCAAAGAAATCTCTCAAAAACCCGAAACCAAAACTTGGGATTACTACAAGGAGAACAAATGCCAAGTATATCAGACGAGCCAGACGAGCTCGTCTGGTGTGTTTTATATCAAACATATGTGGCACCAAAAACACCAAATAGATTCCGAACAATGTCGCCACTATGACCGTAGTTGTTGATACGCCACTAATATCACCGGGGTGAATTAATGACAGATATGAGAAGGTAAGTGTCACGACAAGACCAGACAAAATTGCAATTGGCGTTACCGCCAAAAGTGTATCCTTCCAAAAATACTTTGGTGATAATCGATGGCGAGGTAAAGGTGCAAACAGCGTCAACATTATCGTTGGCAAAGTCACCAAAAATATATTCATAAATGTTATATGACGCGGACCAAATGGGTAGATTACTCCAAGTGCCAAGGTTGTCAGCAATAGAATCACCGCATATATCATCTTGTGAAAGAATAGGGCAGCAATCATTTCAATAGCCTGGACAACTCGATTGCCTAAGCGCATCCCCATCGGCAAAGAATTAAATGAGTTATCCATCAACACTATATCGGCTACTCGCCTGGTAGCTGATGCGCCAGCTAGCATCGCAATCCCTAAATCGGACTTTTTTAGCGCCAAAGCATCATTCACGCCATCGCCAACCATACCAGTAAAATTACCTAATCGCATAAATGTATCAACTAGATGCTCTTTTTGCTCAGGCAAGACCCTGGCAAAAATAGTTGTTTCCGATACCAACTTATCCCAATCGTCATCGCCAATTTCAGATAATTGCACGCCCGTTAAAACATGTTGATAATTATTTATTCCCGCCAGCTTAGCAATATACTTAACGGTGTCAGGGTTATCGCCACTAATTACACGCAGACTGACGCCTTTTTGTTGCAAAAAAGCTACGGTCTTACTAACACCCGGCCGAAGCTCATTAGCTAGTACAATTAGGCCCATGGCTGTCGCAGAGCCCTCTGGGAGCTGTCGCAGAGACAAGTCAGTGTTGTTGACCATTGCGACCAATAGAACGCGCTTGCCGACTTTCGCAAGTGATGAGATATGTTGTCTTTGTTTGTCATTTAATGGTGCATATAGCGCAATTGATTCAGGCGCTCCCATAATAACACTGTAGGTATTATCATTAAAAACAACCTTAACACCACTTATTTTCCGGCTAGATGAAAACGCTAAATTCTGTAATATCTTATAATGATTTGGCGTCGGCATACCTGCAACAATTGCGTTACCAGTCGTGCTACCACTACTAGTTTCTTTAGCGACAATCCCTACTAGGTTAGATATTGGGGTACTAGTCACGTCAAATATTTCAAATCGCTCAAAAGTAATTTCGTCACTTGTAAGTGTGCCGGTTTTATCAACACACAATATGTTGAGTTGTGCCATTGCCTCAATTGCCGCCAATTTTTGTGGCAAAACCTTGGCTCGCGCCAACTTAATCGAACCATAAGCCAGTAGTAGTGTGCTACCAAGCAACAACCCTTCAGGCACAAATGTCACCGCCGAAGCTGTAATTGTCGTAAATATCTGAACAGCATTAAAGCCATTGACCGTATAAATGATATAAATAAGAACTGCCAAAGCCAGAGCACCATAGGTTAGCCAGGTAATGGCGTGAGATATGGCATGCTGAGTCGCTGTCATCTGTGGGTTGTAACGACGAAGTGTGGCCGTCATTGCGCCGACCCTTGTATTTATGCCGACGGCCGTGACTAACATTACAGCACTACCGGCAACAATTGCACTAGCGGCATAGACAATTGATCGAACCGGCTTTTCGACTGGGGCCGACTCGCCAGTCAGAATGCTCTCGTCAGCCTCTAACCCCGAACTGCTAATTATCTTGCCATCAGCCGGCACTTCATCGCCAATCTGTAAATTAATAGTGTCACCAACCAAAAGCTGATCAAACATTACTTCTTCGATTTTGCCGTTTTTCTTGATGCGTCTAGCCCGAGGAGCACTCATAAGCTCCAACTTTTTTAGTTCGCGCTCAGCTCGCACCTCTTGGACAATAGCTAGAATGGTGTTGATAGCAATAACGCCGGAAATAAATAAGGCATCACGTTGTTCGCCTAAGAATAACAAAATACTGGCTAGCACTAAAATCGCAATCACAATTGGCGACAGCAGATTGCGCCTAATTATCACCAAAATATCTTTCATCTTAATGACATTATAGAGGTTTTTGTGTGTGTTGTAAAAATATAGTTTGTTAAGTCTTAGTTAAGAAAGATGCTCCATAATGATTATGTACATAAGCAATAGGGGGAAATATATGAACATTACTATGACCGATAAGACTACATACTTAAGCAAAAAGGGGATGAAAGAACTCAAGAAAAATATAATTCAACTTGAGCATGACAGGCAAAAAACATTGCAAATATTACGTGGACTAGACAAATCGTCGGGGCGCGACGACCACCTCAATCGAATCGAGACAGTTTTTCGCCTTGAGGGGATTGAGGCCGAATTGGCTGATAAAAAATTGACGATGTCAACCGCACAATTATTGCCGAGCCAACATAGCCGACTGCAGGTCGCAATTGGCTCAATCGTCGATTTGATTGATAATAGCGGGCGACTGTTTAGATTCAAGATTGTCGATAGCGTTGAAGCTAACCCTAGCGATGGTCGGATATCAACCCTCAGCCCACTAGGGCAAACCTTAATTGGCAAAACCATCCGCGATATAGTCGAATGGCGTAATGGGCTGAGTGTAAACAAGCTTCAACTGATTCGAATTATTTAAATATCTATTGTTATAAAAAATCATCCGCCTCGTGGCGGATGATTTTATGTTATCAGGATGCAATTCCCAGAAGTGTCCAGTTATTGCCACTGTTGCTGGTTCGCAAGAAATAATTAGCTATCCCATCAGACAAAGTAATCACCTCAGCAATAATCCCACCGTGACGAATCTTGCAACGCAACCCCGAATCGACAAAGTCATAAGTCACACCCTTATATTCCATTCGTCGAGGATAGGCCACTAAATTTTTTTTAAAACCCATAGCAGTTACGTTGACTTGTTCATTGATATCGATTTTGCTCATAACAGCTCCTCCATAAATTAATGTAATTTAAATACTTCCGGTAAATTTTTTGGTAAAAATTGACCAGCCGGCGGATTATGTAACCGTAATTCAGATAGGAGATGCAAAACCGCTCGATTAAGCAAATCTGTTTACTGCACTTACTGGGGTGTATTTATCGTTTAGCCGGAGCCTCATAGAAGAGGGCGGTAACGTTTATGGTGGCTTTTATAAGCCTGTAAGTGAAAAGGTTTGCACCAGTACTTACATGACTATGACTAGTATACATTGCGCCATATTGAACTCGTCAATAGTTTTTTTAGATAAGATTTAGCTTAGAATATCCAATATTTAAAATTTATTGATTGCGATATATTATAAATATATGACAAAAGATAAAAGCTACGAAGAATTCAATGTTAAGGGTGAAGATTTAATTGCAAAGATCAAGCAATTAATTGCCGAAGGCAATGTCCGTCGCGTTATTATCAAAGATAAAGACGGCAAGGTTTTGATTGAAATACCACTTACAATTGGCGTAGTTGGCATTGTTTTGGCGCCAGTTTTAGCCGCTGTTGGCGCAATTGCTGC
>CAIMUU010000007.1 GCA_903844835.1 uncultured bacterium
TAATTGAGAAGCAATTGAATGAACTGATAAAGTTTTTTTAGTTTTATCAGCAGTCAACGTAACACTACCGCCCGATTCGCGAGCAAATAATCCAGCAATTTTTGTAATTCTAATAAAATCTGACTTATTAAGTTTAATTGTTGTTTCAGAAGCTTTTGGTACAAGTTGACGATAATCCGGGAAATTCCCATCTATTAATCGACTAATAATCTCCAGCTCATTAATTCTAAACCTAACTTGAGTTTCATCAAATAAGATATCGATTTGATCTGATTCTTCAGTGATATTACGCAACACCTCTTGGAGAGTTTGGGTTGGAATAATAGCTGAGACCTCACTTTTGGTTGCAACTAATTTTCTCTCAGATAAACGATAACCATCAGTGGCGGCAAGATATAATTGGCCATCATGAGAGTGCCAGTAAACACCAGTAAGAACTGGTCTAGTTGAATCATTACTAGTTGTAATAATTGTTTGAGAAACAGCTTGTTTAAAATCTTCAACCTTTATACTGTATTGAATCGATGAAGATTCATTAATAGTTGGAAGTTCTGGAAAATCATCAGCAATAAAGCCGTTAATAATTGAACTATATGAACCACTTTTAATATGTAGGTTATCATGAATAACTTTAAGTTCGACTGACTCTTTTGGTAGGCTAGAAATAAATTCTGACATTAACCTTGCTGGGATTGTAATTGAACCTGGTTTAATTATTTTTGCTCCAATATATTCAGTAATAGCTATTTCTAGATTAGTTGCAGCGACAAGTAATCGACTACCGTCAGTTCGAAGTAAAATATTACTCAATATTGGCAATTGGGTTTTAATACTAGCTATTCGACTAACGGCTGATAATGCGCGATTAAGTTTTTCTTGAGTAACAATTATTTCCATTATTATTTCCTTTCTTTAGTTTATAAATAGTAGCTCTAATAATAGGCACTGTGGATTATGAGTAAAACTATTATTCAACAGATTATTTTTTAAGATATTAGATGTGGAAAAACTAGTGTAAAAAGGGGTAGTGGATTGGTGTTTAAAATGGCTTTGTAAACAAGGTTTAGTGTTGGTAATATTAGATTTTAGATTATTAGTGGATACACAGACACTATTTTTACTATTAGTAATACAATCATTGTTCACATATTTTACACAACTATTAAGCATAAAGTTTCTCCCGAATTGAAGCGACTTGTTCGCGAATTAGAAAATCTAACTTAATAGCTTTTTCAATCTTTTCAACTGAATGTATAGCTGTAGTGTGGTCTTTTCGGCCTAGTTCACCTGCTATTTTAGGAAAACTAAGGTGTAATTCGCTTCGCAGTAAGTACATAGCAATTTGTCTAGGTACAACAATATATTTATCACGCTTGTCGCCACATATCTCACTGGTTTCAATTTGAAAATGTTTAGCAGTCCTATCGATAATTTGTTTACTTGATATATGTTGTGGGCGTGAATGACGAATATTACCAATTAAACCCTCGGCAGTAGATATGTCAGGTTCAATACCACGCATTTCAGCGTAGGCAAGTAATTGATTTAAAGCACCTTCCAGTTCGCGGATGTTAGTTTTAATATTTGTCGCCAAATATTCAACTGTGTCTTGTTTGAGAGTAACGCCCGACAATGATGCTTTGATATTTAAAATTGCGCAACGAGTTTCAAAATCTGGCATTTGAATATCAATTGCCATACCCATTTCAAATCGGCTACGTAGACGTTCGGTTAGGGTAGGGATGCTTTTTGGTGGTTTGTCACTGCTAATAATAATTTGCTTATTATTCTGGTGTAGATGATTAAATGTATGGAAAAACTCTTCTTGAGTTTTTTCTTTGCCGGCAATAAATTGCATATCATCAACAATTAGAACATCAACATTGCGATACTTTTCAGAAAAGCCTTTTTTCTTGAATCTAATATAATCCAAAAACTCATTAACAAAAGTTTCTGAGCTAATGTATAACACTCGCATCTTTGGATCGTTTTTGATAATTTCATTTCCAATTGCCTGCATAAGGTGAGTTTTACCAAGCCCAACGCCACCATATAAATAGATTGGGTTATATTTGACACCAGGGTTAGCTGCTACAGCTCGGCTGGCAGTATAGGCCAGGTCATTACTTGAGCCAACAATAAAATTATCAAACGTATAGCGCGGGTTAAGTCCACCAGTATTTAGAGCTGGAGCAGTAGTTGGCCTAGAAGTTGAGGCTATTAAATCATCAGCAGGGGATGATTGCGTTGAAACCTCAGTAGTTGTCTCTCGGTTAAGACGTGTGTGCTTATCGGAGGTATTGATTGTATAGTTTATTTGAACTGTGTTGATACCATTCTTGGCTAGAACGCTACGGACTTGGTCGTTAAACTTAACCTCAAATTGTTTCTTAGCAAATATATTTGGGACGGCAATCACCACGCCGGCATCATTTTGATCAATTAGTTCAGTGTTTTTGAACCACGTCGTAAAGGTAGCATGAGAAACAGTTAGCTCAATTTCTCCTAGGACACTCTGCCATAATGCGTGGTACATATTTAAAACCCCTCTTACCAAAAAACACACTTTATTAACTTAACTATACATAATTACAAAGTTTTCCACAACCTATTACTTATAAATATTTATTCTTAGCAGATAAAGGGTAAGAGTTATACACAATTTACTAGTACATCAGTTAATGTGTGGAAAAAACGCCTCTTTTGGGGGACAAGTTTTATATATTAAATAACTCATTCCAATAAAATCAAATAACACCTTGCCAAATAGCGTAGTTTTAGGTACACTGGTACAGATATGACAACAAAACGGACATTTCAACCACACACTATCCACCGCGTTCGTACGCACGGTTTTCGTGCTCGTATTGCAACCAAATGTGGGCGAGACGTTCTAAAAAGACGTCGCGCTAAAGGCCGTGCTAAACTAACGGTATAGTTATTAAACACTGCAGTAAAACTGCAGTGTTTTTTATTCGAACAGATTTTAACGTATAATATAAACTAATGATTCCATTTAATAATCGCTTTCATGGTCACAGTAGCCTTAATTTTGTTTATCGCAATGGCAAAGCGACTCATTCGCGTTGGTTTATTATAAAAACAATCGAAAACCCAAAGCGAAAAAAATCTCGGGCAGCGGTGATTGTCAGTAAAAAGATCTTAAAAAGTGCCGTCAAGCGTAATCGAGTCCGTCGTCAGATATATGAATATATCTCCACACTATTTCCACAACTTGGTAAGGTCTATGACATAGCCATTATTGTTTCGTCAGGTGAATTATTTATGGCGCCACAAGCCGAGATATTTGCCCAGCTTGACGAGCTATTTGGCCAAACTGGCATCAAAAAATAATTTAAATAATCTCACCAATACCTTAATTAGTAGACTTTTTAACTGACCGATCAAAAAGTCTACTAAAAACATATGGGAATGAAGAATTAAAATGTATGCCTTGGGCTCAAGATTATAAAAAGCCGCTAAAAGCTGTTATAATAGACGAATAAATTAAGTGTTTTTTGGAGCTATTAACCCTGTGAATATATTTGACACCCTTATAATCCAACCGATATTTAACCTGCTTTTGGGGCTTTATAGCCTTATCCCTGGCGGCGACTTCGGTGTTGCCTTAATAATTTTTACGGTCATTGTCCGTTTGGCTTTGTGGCCACTACTTAAAAAGCAACTCCACCAAGCCAGAGCAATGCAAAAATTACAGCCCGAGCTAGTAAAAATCAAAAAAGCTGCCAACGGTAACAAACAAATCGAAGGCGCCCAGATGATGGAGCTTTACAAGAGACATGGTGTTAGCCCATTTCGCTCGATTGGTATCTTGTTTATTCAATTGCCAATCTTTATTGCGCTATATCAGGTCATCCAAATCTTTACTATCAACCGTGATCAGGTTGCAAAGTATACCTATGGTTTTATGCAAAACATTGGTCCGATAAAAGATTTGATTGAACATCCCGAGAACTTCAACCAACAACTGTTTGGTTTTATCGATTTAACTGGCCGAGCCATCACTCAAAATCCATTTACTGTGAATATTATTCTACTTATTTTGGCAGTTGGTGCAGCTGTAACTCAATATATTATGTCTAAGCAGACCATGCCAAAACAGCAAGAAACCAAGCGTTTTCGCGATATTATGGCCGAAGCGGCTGATGGCAAGCAGGCTGACCAATCAGCCATGAATTCAGCGATGATGGGCAAGATGACAAAGTTCTTGCCAATAATGATGTTCTTTATTATGATTGGCCTACCTGGCGCGCTAGCTCTTTATTACACTGTATCCAACGTAGTTGCGGTCTTGCAACAGGGGAGTATACTGAAAAAAGATAGCGACGAACTAATCGAAATTGCTGACGAAGCGCCAATGCCAGGCAAGAAAGCTACGGCCAAAGCCAGAGCTAAACAGGCCCAAGAGGGGACAATCATTCGGATTGTTGCCAAAGACAATGCGCCTCGCAAGAATAAGTAAGAGGAGAAAAATGATGAATAAAGAAGAGTCAGTCCAATTCGCCCAAAAATATTTAGAGGATTTGCTATCGTTTTTTGGTGCAAATATTACCGTATCATCAACTTGTGATGAAGATGTTATTGAGTTATCAGTACCGTCAAACGAGCTTAATAGCCTGTTGATTGGTCGTAACGCCGAGACGTTGCGTAGCTTACAATATATCGTTTCGACAGTCCTACGCAACAAAGAGGCCTTACTTACTCGGGTCAATATTGACATTGCCGACTACAAACGCCAACGGGCCGATAGGATTGCTGCTCAGGCGAAGGAGTGGATCGAGGAAGTTCAACGAACAGGCAGTTCAAGAGTGGTTAGTATGAATGCCGCTGACAGGCGAATCGTTCACCAAGTCGCCAGCGAATACGGTGATATCAAAACCTTTTCTGAAGGGGAGGGTTTTGACCGAAAATTGACGATTGCACA
>CAIMUU010000008.1 GCA_903844835.1 uncultured bacterium
CGGTCGCCGCAAAAAAGCCAGCTACAAAAGCTGTGCCAGCGACTAAAAAAGCCGTCGCTAAAAAGACCAAAAAATAATTTAGTCTTTAATTCAAAAATGGCCCCAGCTCTGGGGTCATTTTTTATAAGCTGGCAACTTTTAGCAGGGCCCTCTCAAGCAGCAACCACGGCTCAGCCTTGGATATCTTCATATCGTCGTCGGATTCAGCAAATATTTTCACAATCTTTGAGATAGTATTTTTACCAAGACGTTTTGCTACCACCTCCAATTTCTGCACTACATAAGGATGAATACCGAAATCCTTAGTGACATTGTCCGATTTTTCGGCTGACATTACAGCGGTTAATTGAAAGACTTGGGTAGACAGCAGCGCAAACAACCGGAAAACATCTTCAGATTGCTCAAGTATCCGCAACATTGATTTTAGGGTTTTAATATCTCCACGAAGAGATGTCTCAAAAAGCTCAAAGACATTTTCAGATAAATTTGGCTCAATCACATTATTAATTACATCTGCCGATATGAAATCGACTAGCGCCAACTTCTCGAGCGCATGAAATAATTGCCATTGATCAACACCAATTCGTCTAACCAACAGCTGAGCGCTTTTTGCATCAACACTAAACCCCTGACCTTTTGCCTCAGCTATCACCCACTTCTCTGCCTTCGCCACATCACGATCGGTCCAAGATTGAAATTCTCTTATTACTACGTTATCCTTTAACGATTTATATGTCGACGTTCGTTTGTCGGGCTTTGATTCTATTAAGACTAAATGGATATCATCAGAAATTCTTGATATCCAATCACCAAAAACTGACCAAATTGGCTTATTTTCACTAAGATTTCTAATAATTATTACGCGATTTGTCGCAAATAAGCTAATACCCATCAAAATATCGGGAAGCTGAGCGAGCTGCAATTTACCACTGTCTATCTTTTCGACATCACCAGCAAAACCATTTGTAATCTCAGCTAAAGTTCGCTCAATTTCGAATGAATTTTCGCCAATTAATAAAGTAATCATTGATTTATTAATTATAGCCTCTTTTGAAATAACAAGAAATGCGCAAAAAAGACCTATAATATAGTTATGGATAAAGAATTTCTATTAAGAGCAATCGAGAAGGCCAATGAGTCGGTTGCCAATGGCGGCTTCCCAGCTGGCGCGATTATAGTAAAAAATGACCAAATTATTGGCGAGGGCATTAGTATTGGCAATAAACTAGACGATCCAACAGCTCACGGCGAAAGTGTCGCTATTAGAAACGCCTGTCAAAATTTATCAACAACCGATTTATCTGGGGCTACTTTATATGCCTCGATGCAACCCTGCGTGATGTGTTTGGGCGCTGCAATGTGGAGCAATATATCAAAAATAGTATTCGCCTGCCCCATGAATAAAGTTGACGAAAGTTATTATGGCGGCCATTATGATCTAATTGAAATTAATTCAAACTTTACGCATCCAATTGAGATAGTCCACCTAGACTCTTTAGAAAATGATTCATTGGCTGTCGTTCGCAATTGGGAAAAATCTCTCAATATCTAAGATAGTTCAACATTGGGCTGGACAAAAAATTCTATCCTTTTTGACAATTTGGGCAAATATGCGTACCGCGTCCTACCACTCGAATTTTTACAATCTCAGTACCGCATCGCGGGCATTCTAGCCCTTCGCGTCTAAAAACTTTGGCAAAATCCATATAGCTACCCTTTTTGCCCTCGGCATTGACGTAATTTCTGTTAGTACTGCCGCCTTTATCAATTGATAAATTCATAACCGAACGAACTTCTTCGTATAATTTTTTAAATTCTAATTTAGAGATTGAACCGACTTTGCGCGCTGGATGGATTTTAGCACCCCAAAGTGATTCGTCGGCATAAATATTGCCGACCCCAGCAATCACTGACTGGTCTAAAATCGCCGCCTTAATTGTTGTCCCAATACGTCTCTTGAATCTTTCAATAAAATCCTTCGTCATAAAATCTGCCTCAAGAGGCTCTGGGCCAACTCGCTTCATAAAATCAATATTTGGGATTTCATCAGTCGCTATTAATCTAACCCAACCAAATTTGCGCTGATCATTAAAAAATAAATGTGAGCCATCAATAAAATCGATCGTAACACGCGTTGATTTATCTGGCAGATTCCCAACCAAACTATCGTTTGGGTGACCGGCTGCAAAACGCTCAACCTTATCAACAAAAACAAGTTGTCCTGTCATTTTAAGATGAATCACCAAGGAATATTTACTCGACAAATCAATCAATATTACTTTCGCTCGACGCCGAACATCTATAATTTTTGCCCCTGCTAAAAATTGTTCAACATCTGCTGGAGAATTTGGGAAACTTCTAGCCGTATCGGACGCCACGGCATGTATTGTCTTGCCGACTATTAACTTAAATAGACCCCGCTTTACAGTCTCGACCTCTGGCAACTCAGGCATTAATTTGGCTCACCAATTTTTCTAATTCAATTTGAGATTGCTCGGGTGATTCATAGACGATTCCGTGCATCCCGACTTGTCTGGCGCCATTAATATTCTTCTCTACGTCATCAATCATTACACACTCATCAGGCTTTACCCCAAGTCTTGAGGCCATCAATATAAAAATGTTTGGGTCAGGCTTAACAAGTTTGACGTCACCAGACAATATCTCAACATCAAATAAATTTTGTCTATCAAAAAAAGGCAATGACACATCCATCCAGTCACGGCTAATATTACTCAACATGCCGATTTTATATTTGCCCGATTTTTTTAACTCACCTGCCCAATCAATCATCGGCTGATTATATTTATTTGTTCCCCAATAACGCTCGTCAACTTGCTGGGGAGTAATGCCAATTATATTTCCAATTGTAGCGTTAAATTGGCCCCTAGAAAGCTCCCCAACATCCGACTGAGCCTGTAAGTCATTAATCAAACCAACAAGTTCAGGATGGTCCCTGCGCAAAAAGACATGGCCAGCCATAATTAAAACGCCAAAACAATCAAAAATAACGGCTTTTATCGCCATAAATTACAATTCTCCCCAACTATTGCCTATGTTAATATCAACGTGAAGTTTCACTTTCAGCTCAGGTACAATATGCTCAAGGCTGTCCTTTAGTATGTCGACAACTTTTTGGGCATTATCTGCTGGACACTCCACTAAAATACTATCATGAACCTGAAGTATTTGTTCACCAATACCACTCAACTTCTTTTCAACATCAATCATGGCTAATTTCATTAAATCTGCCTCAGTCCCCTGAATTGGCATATTGGCAGCGGCTCGTTCTGCAGCCATTCGCACCATAAAATTGCTACTAAGCACATCTGGCGTTGGCCGTCGTCGACCAAAATATGTTTCGACATGCCCCTCTGATCTGGCCATATCAAGTATATTATTTAAATATTTTCTAATTGGTTTACGCAAATCAAAATATTGGTCAATAAACTTTTTGGCCTCAATAAATGTCATGCCGGTTGCAGCGCTTAACCCATGCGGACTCATGCCATAAAGAACACCAAAGTTAATTACCTTGGCATTTCGACGCTGAGCCTTCGTGACGTCGTCAATTGGAATATTGTAAACTTCACTGGCAGTCTTAGCATGGATATCGACATCGCTATTAAAATCATTGATAAGTTCAGTGTCCCCCGCCAGAACAGCCGCTAGACGAAGTTCAAACTGCGAATAATCGGCGCCAACAAAGACATTGCCTTCGGCTGGTATAAAGGCGTCTCTAATCTTGCGTCCCAGTGCCGTTCTGATTGGAATATTTTGCAAATTTGGATTGGTACTGCTAAGTCGTCCGGTGCTGACAATGTCTTGATTATATGTGGTGTGGATACGACCAGATTTATCGGCTAACAACGGTAATGCGTCGACGTAAGTGTTAATTAGTTTGGCTAGTTCCCTAGTTTTCTCAATTAATTCAATAATTGGGTGGTGAACCCGCAACTTATCAAGTTCTTTTTGGCCAGTGCTATAGCCTGACTTGCCTTTTTTTATTGAAACAGTCGGCAGTTGCAACTTAGTAAATAGAACCTCGGACAACTGCGCCGGGCTAGCAATATTAAATTCATAGCCAACCATCGAGTAGATTTCTTGTTCAAGCTTGGCGTACTTTTCCCCCAGCCGTTTACTCATGACGGCGAGTACTTTGGAATCAATTTTTATGCCACGCCTTTCCATCAAAAATAAGATGTGAGTTAATGGGAAGTCGAACTCGCTGGCAATACGCGCCAATTTTGGCTCAATACTAAAGGAGTTAACTTGTTGGCCATAAATATGCCAAATTGCAGCAATTGACGTCTGTGGGTCGCTAGCAACTTCTGAACCGATTAAGCCAGATAACGAGCGATCACGACTTAGTGGGTTTATCAAAAATGCCGCTTGATGGACATCGTGAATTTCACTAAATTTTACATCAACACCATTGTCGGCTAATTGATGGTATAGAATTTTACAGTCATAGCCAATAACTGTAGCTAGTTCGAGAACGCGCCAAAAACTACGATTAAGTTGGCCAATTTTATTATGCGCGACAGTCATCTTGTCAGTTGACAACCAAATCTCGTCAGCCTCAACCTGAAGCACGGCTGGACCATCAATATTTATTGTTTCTGGCCAAGCGACAATCTTGAGTGGCTCAATTAAAGACTGACTGGTCTCGTCGACTGGCTTAGCCTGCATGTGCCTAGGCAACCGCCTGATTAACGAGTTGAATTCTAGGCGCTTTAGTATAGCTGAAACTTTATCTAAATCTGTATCATTTACGTCCGCCACGGCCCAATCTAACTTGACGGGGGCTTCAACCCAAATTCGACCTATTTCCTTACTCATGTAGGCCATCTTTTTACCATCAGTTAATTTTTTGGCGATAGTTGGCTTGATTTCGTCCAAATGTTCATAAATATTATCGAGCGTGCCATATTTTTGCAGAAGTTGTATACCAGTTTTTTCACCGATGCCATCAACACCGGGCAGATTATCCGATGAATCGCCTTTTAGGGCCTTGAGGTCAAGAAATTGCTCGACGCCAATGCCATATTTTTTCTCAAAATATTC
>CAIMUU010000009.1 GCA_903844835.1 uncultured bacterium
AATTAAAAATTGATTTTGAGGTTCAAAATTGTACTCTCATGTGCCGAAATTGCCACTCGGAATTACACAATCCGCAACATAATTTAGAATGTACTTCTTAAGCATCCTGCTCTAACCAGTGAGCTACGCCCCCAGACTCAGTTATTATAGCGTATTACTATACTGTTCGGCTATATGGTTTAAAAAATTTTAACCATACAACACCGGGTCGACTCGGAACAATAAATAAATTTACTGTTCGCTCATCTCTCTGATGTTATAATATCTGGGTAACAATATGAAAAAAATAAACATCCGCCGTATCTGGTACCAATTTCGTCTGAAGTATTTGACGCTTAATAATATTGTTGTTGCCATTGGCTTGATGATTGCGGCGGGTTGGGTATGGGGGTCTTTGGGTGTTATGCAGCGAAATTATTCTTTGCAAAAAGAATTAGATGACAAGTCACGCCAACTAATTTTGGCCGAGTTAGATACTGCCAGCGCCAAGCTTCAACAGCGCTATTACCAGACTTATGAATATAAGGAGTTGGCTGTTCGCGAACGCCTTGGCTTGGTAACTCCAGGTGAAAGTGTATTAATATTTCCACCAAATTCAGAAGCTGTTATCACCGCTGGCGAAGTTGCCTCGGTGTCATCGGCGGTTGAGGTTGAAAAGAAGAGTAATTTTTGGCAATGGATTGATTTTTTGTTTGGGAATAACGTAAAGAACATCTCGAAGTAGGTTAGTTTTGTTCATTTACATATTATAAAATATTATTCTAGTCTAGAAGGTCCGTCCTTCTAAAAAGTGGTTTGAGAGACGGACATATTTTAGTTTTCTTGTAAAAGTAGATTATATCTGTTAATCTGGTATATGTATCGCGGGGTGGAGCAGCCTGGTTAGCTCGGATGGCTCATAACCATCAGGTCGTTGGTTCAAATCCAACCCCCGCAACCAAAATAATAAACTTATCGAAAGATAGGTTTATTATTTTGACCTACGTTGTCGGCATTCAAGCAAACGACCGCAACAGCCCACTGTCGTATGGTCGCAAGGTTGCGTAGTGAGCGTAGCCAAAAGAAAGCGCGTCAGAATTTTCTTTTGCCAGCGAACGGAGGATCGGAACGGAGTGGAGCGATAATCCAACCATACCCGAAACAATAAAAAATCAGATTATTACAATAGTGCATGTTTTGTTTAGCCGAATGGGGGGTTGCTCAATTGCCATCGGCAAGAGCAACCCCCGTTTCGGTATTGATTTAGCAAAGTTTACTATGTCGATACCCCCTGGTAAGTATGCGGGCCATCTCTATAAAATGTTCCAGATGGTTAACCGAGAAATCCCAGATGCAAACGTCGGGTCCGTATGGGCACTTGAACATAAACAATTCCATTCCGAACTTTGTCATATCTATCTCGATCTGATAGATTGCGACGCCCTTAACTAAGTCGCCATTCTTGTTTAGACAAGTTTTTGCGTGGGTGGTCGGATCATCTACGCTTATGGTAATTTTATAGTTGAATGATCTTGTATCGCCGTTTTGGGGTATTCTGCCAATGATCAGAGTGTAGAGTTCTTTGAAATACTCGCTATCTTTTATTGGGTCGAAATTGATGTTTTGCGCGGCAGCTTTTTCCAGTTCATCAAAAATACGGTCTCCAACCTCAGACTGAAGTTTTCTTAAGGATTCCAATTCGAGCTCCTGGGCTATGCTTATTTTAGTTAGCTTTTCCTTTTTCGATAAACCAAACATAATTTCCTCCTTTTTGCCGAGTGTTGCCACAGAGTAATACGCTGAGGCTGCACCCAATTTATCGGAGGCAGCCGTCATCTAACCATATAGATTAGTAGGCGTGCCGACTCTGATATTAGAGAAACTTATGGACATGCACTGTAATAATCTGACTTTTTAATGACCGTATGTTATCCAGAAACGCTGTCTCCGATAAAGTATATTTATACGGTAGCATAATAGCGTGATTGTGTCAAAAATATAGGTGTTGATTTTGTCTAAGTCTTACTTCTTTATTAAATACGCTGTAAGATTAGTAAAGAATGAAGCGGTGGCGGAACTCAAATCAATTTGTCGGTTTTACAATAATTGAATTATTGGTGGTGATTGTGGTAATTGGCATTTTAGCAGCAATCACATTATTGGCATATAGTGGCGTGCAGAGCCGAGCTAGCTACGCAGTGATGCGCTCTGATTTAAGAAGTGCGGCTGATGTGTTTGAGATTTATAAAGTAGACAACAGTGGTTACCCGACTGACATGTCGTCAATAAATTTTAGGCCAAGTAGCAGTATGGTATTGCAAAACACCAATGCCACTGGCGGATTTTTTTGCATCAATGCTTATCATAAAACCGACCCAACAATTCGAATGTCTTGGAATTCGCAAATTAATAGCTTGCAAAATGGGCTTTGTGACTCGGCTATAGTCGGCAGTCCAGTTGGCGGGACCGTGCCGACGGCGGCGCGGGGTGTTAATTTAATGCCCGGGTTTGAAAGATGGGCCTTAACCGGTGGCGCCAGTTACAACAGCGTATCAAAAGAGTTAGTTTTGGGCCAAAACGGTATGGCCACCTCACCAATTGTGCGAATTGATAAGCCAGTCAGCATGTATATTGGGGCTGATTTTTATGCCACTATTGCTTCGGCTTATGTAACGATAACGCCAAATGGCGCACAACATAACGGCAGTTCATATTATTCCGATGATGGAATTACGCCAGTATTAAATACGGAAGGCTACAGTGGAAATGGTTGCGCCCCAGCGATTGCGAAAAATGTCTGGGTTTTGAATAACCGATGTTTTTATTATGGTGGGCCGTTAGTCGTCTATGTGAGGATTAGATTTATCGGCGCATCGTCTGGCTACGCCAGCTCAGATTTAATAATCAAGAACCCAACTTTAATAGTAACGAGCAATTAAAATAAAATATTATGACAATTTGCTAGCGGCGACCCGAATGGCTTCGCTCCAACTCAGAAAGGCGTGGGGAGTATTGGCAATTTGGGTAGCTGTTAGGTTGTATTTGACAGCCAAAGTTAGTTCGTGAATCATTTCACCAGCATGGGGTGCAACAATCGTAGCGCCGATAATTACGCCTTTTTTGTCGGTGATTATTTTGACAAAACCATCACGAAAATCAGATGTATTACTGCGAGCAATGATATTTAAAGGGGCAATCGATTTATTAATAGACATTTTGCATTTTGTGCAATCATCTTCGGATAAGCCTACGGTTGCTATTTCTGGATTAGTAAAGATGATTTCAGGTGTGGCAGAATAGTTCGGTGCAACTTTGGTGCGGTGCAGAATGTTATTGGCGGCTATTCGGCTTTCGAGGATTGCGGTGTGAGTGTGATAGCTACGTCCTAGGACGTCGCCAGCTGCAAAGATGTGCTTGATATTGGTTTGGAGAAAATTATTGACCTCGATGCCCTTGGCGGTGTATACGACACCAGCGTTTTCTAGACCAAAATCAACAGTTGGCTTTCGGCCAATGGCGACGAGGACTTCATCAACTCGAACTGATTTTTCGGTTTCGGCTCGGGAGATGATAACTTTTTTGCCAAGTCCGTCTTTTTCGACCGACACGACGCGCGAGTGGGTCAGGACGGTGACGCCTTTTTGCTCAGTTAAAATGCGCTCAATTGTTTCGCCGGCTTCTTTGTCGTAGCGTGGCAACAGTCGTCCGGCTTTTTCGGCAATATAGACTTTGGTCCCGAATACTGCCATGAGTTGGGCAATTTCAATGCCGGTATCGCCACCGCCGATAATCATTAAACTTTTAGGTGGTCGGAGTTCTTCTAGGATTGTTCGTGGTGTTAGATATTTAATCGTGTCTAGACCGGTAATATCGGTTACGCCCCAATGTGAGCCGGTGGCAATTAGAAAGTTGCTAGCCGATAAGTGGCGCCTGTTGACGGTAATTTCATTTGGCGACAAGAAGTGGGCTGAGCCGTTGAAGGTGTTGATGCCTTGGCTTTCGTAGTAATTTCGATTATTGCCAGCGCCAGTTCGTTTAACAGCTAAATCTTTCCAGGCTCTGATTGAAGGGTAGTTATAGCCAAGTGTTGCCGAGCGTAGTCCAAACCTGGCACCATGGCAGGCTTCGTCAAAAAGATTGGCAGCGTGAAGAAGGGCTTTGGTTGGGATGTCACTCCAATTTGGTGAATCACCGCCAAATGTGTCAGATTCAATAATCGCTACTTTTTTGCCTTCACTCGCCGCAATATTTGCCGCCGCACTACCGCCAGCACCGCTACCGATAACAATTAGGTCGTAGTCAAATTCATATTTTTTAGCCATAATTTGCTCCTTTTCGGTGTTAAATAATTATGTAGCGCTGTTCGTATAGGTAAGCTGCTTCGGGATGATAAGTCTTTAAATGTTTAGTAGTAATAGTCCTGATGTCATGACTGGTCACGTCGGGGTGTTGTTCGAGCCAGGCAATAACAGAGTCGCAAACAGCATGTGCGGTAGCCTCGGCTTGACTCTCTGGGGTATAAATACTAAGGCAAACAGTCACAATACTAGCGTGTAATTTTTCGCGATCAAATTGTTCCATATCAAAATTGTCCAATCGATTTAATGACGATTTCGTTGATATAAACAAAAAAACCCAAGATTATCAGTCCGGCACCAGAAACGAATTGCAAAAAGTTTTTGTTTTTTTCGCGCCAACGCTGGATGCGACT
>CAIMUU010000010.1 GCA_903844835.1 uncultured bacterium
CAATATTTTCGTGAGCGCCAGATACGACGTGTGAGCGATGTAATCGTGCCGATAATTCTTTGGCTAAAATATCGTTTACCAATGTCGATTTGCCACTACCGCTGACGCCACTGACAACAATCATTACGCCAAGTGGGAATTCGACGTCGATGTGTTTGAGGTTGTTTTCGGTTGCACCACGAATTATTAGAGCGCGATCTTTCATAATCGTGCGACGCTTTTTGGGAACTTCAATTTTTTCGATACCACTTAAATATCGTCCAGTAATGCTGTTGTTGTTTTTTGAGACTTCTTCGGGCGTGCCAAAAGCTACAACTTCGCCACCATTAACTCCAGCGCCTGGGCCGATATCCAATAGGTAGTCGGCATGGCGAATCGTGTCTTCGTCGTGTTCGATAACAATAACGGTATTGCCGAGGTCACGCAAATGCTTGAGGGTTTCAATCAGGCGGTGATTATCGCGTTGATGCAGGCCGATTGAAGGTTCATCCAGAACATACAAAACGCCTTGTAGACCAGAGCCAATTTGGGTTGCTAGGCGAATTCGTTGGGCTTCACCGCCCGATAGTGTGTTGGCAGCTCGGCCAAGCTCTAGGTAATTTAAGCCAACGTTATTTAGAAAAGTCAGTCTGGCAATAATTTCTTTTATAATTTGTTGAGAAATAAATTGTTCTTGTTCGTTGAGTTTCAAATGATTTTGGAGTAAGTCTAGGGCGCCATTAATATCTAGGCCACAGACGTCCATAATACTTAAATCGTTAATAGTAACTGCTAGAACAACTGGTTTTAGGCGTGCACCCTTGCAGGTATAGCATTCATGTTCGCGCATAAAGCGTTCGATGTCTTTGCGCATAAAGTCGCTGTCGGTTTCTTTGTGGCGACGTTCGAGATTAGGAATAACTCCCTCGTAGGTCGATTCATAACTTCGGCCATTGCCAAGTTGAACGGTATATTTTTGGTTGCCAGTGCCATATAGAACTTTGTCTAGATTTTCCTTAGATAGTTGGCCAACTGGTGTTTGAATATTAAAACCATGGGCCTTGGCAACTTCGTCAAGACGTTTCATATACCAGGCGTCACTGTTGACTCGATTATAAGGTCGAATTGCGCCTTCGGATATTGTTAAATTTGGGTTAAAAACCAAGCTAGGGTCGATTTCGAGTCTGTTCCCTAGACCAGTACATACTGGACAGGCACCTTGTGGGGCGTTAAAACTAAATAATCGTGGTTCAAGTTCGGGTATGTCTTCGTTTGGGTGGTCGAGGCAGGCATAGCGTTGGCTATAGGCGGCAATGGAATTATCGTCAGTGTTTAAAATTTCAACAATTCCATCAGCAATTTCCAGAGCTTGCTCAACTGACTGGGTGATTCGGCCTAACATATCCGGGGCAAGTGAAATTCTATCAACAACAATTTCAATATTGTGTTTGAAATTTTTATCTAAATCAGGAAACTCATCTAGGGCATAGATTGTGCTATCAACTCGAGCTCTGGCAAAACCTAGCCGGCGATACTGCTCGGGGATATGGGCGAATTCACCTTTTTTATCTTTAAAAATTGGAGCCAGGATTATTAACTTGGCGCCAGCTGGTAATTTCATAATTTCATCAATTATTGTTTCAGAAGTGCGACGGGTGACTGGTTTGCCACAAATAGGACAATGCGGGATGCCGATTCGAGCAAATAATAGTCGCAAATAATCATATATTTCGGTAACTGTTGCAACTGTACTGCGTGGGTTTCGGCTGGTTGATTTTTGGTCAATACTAATTGCTGGACTGAGGCCTTCAATGTAGTCAACGTCTGGTTTTTCCATCATACCCAGGAATTGTCGAGCGTAACTTGACAAACTTTCGACATAACGACGTTGGCCTTCGGCGTAAATGGTATCAAAAGCTAGGCTCGATTTGCCTGAGCCTGATAGTCCGGTGATGACCACAAATTTATCGCGCGGAATTTCAACATTTATGTTCTTGAGATTATGCTCGCGCGCACCAACAACTTTGATTACCTCTGACATAACCCGACCATTATACACGCGATTGACGTTTTTTTCTACTCTTAACGGCAAGATAAACGTCAAAATCGTCAATAATGTGTCGTCTGCACTTGGTATATTGACCGATAAAGTGTTATACTATCACAAGTAAATATTAAATACTGAGATAGGATAAAGAGGTGAACGAAATTTTACTTAAGTTAGATGCACGTACCGCTGAAGGTAAGCAGGTTATTAAATTGCGCGAAAGTGGCTTTGTGCCAAGTGTTGTTTATGGTGGCCAAGGCAAACCATTGTCAATGCAGTCGCCATTGTCTGAAACAGCAAAGGTTGTTCATGCTGCCGGCAAGCATACTCCGCTAAATCTAATAATTGACGGCGAAAAGAAATTGGCAATTATCAAGAATATTGATATTAATCCAGTTGGCCAAAAATTGCGCCATATTGCTTTTCATACCATTAACCAAAACGATATTATTACAACCGAAGTCCCAATTGTATTAATTGGTCATAGTGAAAGTCCCGCTGAACGAGCCGGGCTTGTTATCTTGCAGGCTATTGAAAAAGTTGAAATCAAAGCCAAGCCAGCCGATTTGCCAGAATCTTTGGAGCTTTCAATTGCCAATTTGGAAGTTGCTGACGATAGGTTGACGATTGGCGATATCAAATTGCCTAAGGGCGTTGAATTTGCCGATGTTGATCAGGATATGGAATTAGTGATTGCTAACGTCTACGAGCCAAGTGCACTTCAGGCCGCCAATGAGGCAGCTGGTGGAGAAGCCGAAGCTGAAGACGCCGCAGTTGTTGAGGCCGAAAATGCTGAGGGTGCACCGGCTACTGATGCAGCCGCTGGGACCGAAACTGCGCAACCAGCTGTTGATTCAAAGAAATAAAAACAGCATTCAATTTAAAAGCTCCGCCTTTTATGGCGGAGTTTTTATTAACTATTCTTTGATGAATCCACCAGATTGGTGGGCCCACAATTTGGCATAGATTTTATTATTTGCCAATAATTCTGCGTGTGAACCTTGTTCAATAATTTTGCCCTCATCGAGGACGATAATGCGGTCTAGCCTAGCAATTGTCGATAAGCGGTGAGCTATAACAATACTGGTTCGTCCCTTCATTAGTTCCCATAGTGCGTCTTGAATTAACTTTTCGTTTTCGCTATCAAGCGCGGAAGTTGCTTCGTCAAGAACTAAAATTGGAGCATCTTTAAGCATCGCCCTGGCAATAGCAATACGCTGGCGTTGACCACCAGACAATTTGACACCTCTTTCGCCAACGGCAGTATCGAGGCCTTTGGGCAGATTATTAATGAAGTCCATTGCGTTGGCTTGCTCAGCAACTTTGATGATTTCGTCCTCGCTGGCATCAGCTTTGCCGTAAGCGATATTTTCGCGTAAGGTTCGGTGAAACAACATTGGCTCTTGTGGGACATAGGCAATAGCTCGGTGCAAATCATCTTGGCTGATGTCAGTAATATTTTGGCTATCAATGGTAATATTGCCGGCATCAACATCGCTAAATCGAAGTAGCAATCTGGTTAGGCTGGTTTTGCCAGAGCCTGATTTACCAACAAGGCCAATTCTTTCGCCGGCCTTGACGTCAAGTGAAAAGTTATCAAATAAGGCCTGGCTGTTGTCTTTGTGGGTAAAAAATATTGAGTCAAACTTAACATGCCCATCATGAATTTTGGATTTTTCGGGATTTTTGGTGTCCTCAAGCTCGATTTGCTCATCGAGTGTGCTAATCATTGGGCCGGCATCGCCAAGGATGCGGATGTAATTTCTGGTAGTGTTAGAAACTTCCCACAAACTAGAAACGACGTTGAGTGTATAGCTAATTATTAGGTAAATTATTCCGATACTGGCAACGTGATATTCGGTGGCTATAATTGCGGCAACAAAGGCGCACAAATTCATGATCGTCATCATCATCCCAAAACTGCCTGTGATTAACAGAACTTTCTTCATTTCTTTCATGTTAACTTGGCGCCATTCACCGATCAGTTCTTGGTATTTGTCTAGCTCGGTTTTTTCTCTGGCGAAAGCTTTGACGGCTGCAATGTTGCTGATTGCGTCGGCAAAATAGGCGGTCATAGCACTGGACTTTTCGGCAACTTGACGGCTAATTGGAGCAATTGAGGTTTGGGATTTCGCGATGATAACAATGATTATCACTGACAATATGCCAATTGCGATGGCAAATGGCCACAAAATAAAACTTAAGGCGACGCAGACTGCGATTATGGTTGTGACAATTGGGACAGCCGTAAAAATGAGTGTATCCCAAAATCTCTCGATTGAGCCATTTAGTTTGCTGGCGTCAGACACAATCCCACCACTCATCTTGTTGGCATGAAATCCGAGACTTTTGTTGCTCAGGTGCTTAAAGACGCGGGTAGCGACAGCTGATTGCATCTTAGTCTCGGCAATAAAGGCCATGGCAATTGTAAAACGAATTGAAACGACATCGCCAAAGAACAAGACAAGGGCATAACCAATTAATATGCCAATGCTACTATTTAGGGTTGCCGAGCCATTGGCGATATTAGTTAGAAGTTGAGAAACAAAGATTGGTGCGATGGTGGTAGTAAGGACCGCAAAAATAATTTGAGTAATAACCATCAACCAACATAAAATTGGCGAAATTTTCCAGAGCTCCAAAAGGAACCCGATGATACGTTTTGATGAATTTTTGTCCGGCATGATTCTCCTTTGATACCAGATATACAGTATAATATATATTAGCCCAAAGGTGAACAAATTATGAATAAACCATCAAAGTTACAATTAAAACTTAAAAAGTTGCCGATTAGTTCGGGAGTTTATTTTCATAAAGACAAAAAAGGCGAAATTATCTATGTTGGTAAGGCTGCCGTACTCAAAAATCGCGTCAAGCAATATTTTCAAAATAGTCGCGATATGGACGCCAAGACTAAGCTACTTGTATCTGAAATCGCTGATACTGATTGGGTAGAGACCGAAACCGAGATTGACGCCTTATTTTTAGAAGCCGAAATGGTCAAGCGCTATATGCCCAGATATAACATTTTGTTGCGCGATGACAAGTCGCTAACATATATTCGAATTGATATGAAAAGTGACTGGCCTTACGTTGGTTTTACGCGCAACCCGGCCGATGACGAAGCAGAATATTTTGGGCCTTATTACAATTCTTTTGCCGTCAAAAAAGCCTTGCGTTTTCTACGACCAATTTTTCCATATTTTATTAAAAATCCAAAAACTGAAACTATAAATACTCGACTTGATTTGGATGCTCATTTGGGCCTGTCGCCAACTGGCATGACAACTAGTGAATATAAAATTAACTTACGGAAGTTAATTAGTTACATCAAGGGCAACCGTCAGTCATTAATTATTGAGCTAGAAAATGACATGAAAAATGCTGCCAAGGACCGAAATTTTGAATTAGCAGCCAAGTTGCGCAACAAGTTGTTTAATTTGAAAGAATTGCAAAGGCGCATTGTATTTGGCGACAAGGAGTTTTTGGATATCAGTAAAGATATTGCACTGCGCGACTTGACCGACTTATTGAACCTGAAGTCTATCCCGAAGCGAATCGAAGGCTTTGATATTTCTCATATGGGCGGAACAAATGTTGTGGCTAGTATGGTGGTTTTCAAAAATGGCATTAGCGATAGGGGAGATTATCGCAAATTTAAGACGCGCATTGATAAGAATGATGATTTTTATAATATGAAAGAGACTTTGGCGCGACGACTAAGTGAAAAAAATCTGAAAAGTTGGGGACGGCCAGATTTAATTTTAATTGATGGCGGTAAGGGACAGTTGGATGCGGCCTTGCAGGCACTTGAGGAGAGTGGGCAATTTGGTTTCCCATTTATTGGACTAGCCAAGCGGGATGAACAGATTGTTGTAAAAAATAACACTTTCCCGCCTCATGCCACTCACGGCTACAACTCCGCCATGGTTGATGAACATAAACTTGCTGAATTGGGCGGTAGCGTTGAAATCTCAGATGGATATACTTTGATTAATTTGCCAAAATCGTCACCAATTATTAAATTGTTGCAACGAGTCCGCGATGAATCGCACCGTTTTGCGGTTAGCTATCACACGATCCTTCGGCGAGTTAAGCAGACTTCAAGTTCTCTAGAGGAGATACCTGGCATTGGCCCAAAGACTCGAGCAAAGTTGATTCGAAAATTTGGCAGTATTCGCAATTTAAAACTTGTCCCAGAATCAGACATAATTTCTCAAATCGGTATCTCAAAAGCTGGGCTTGTCATTAAATGGCTTATGGTTGTATAATTTAGTTAGATTATGTTTAGGAAAATTCTAAGTAAGTTTAGTCACGGCTTTACCATTATTGAACTTATTGTTTCAATTTCGATTATTGGCATATTGGCTTCGATTGTAATTGTTACTTATTCTGGTTGGCAAACTTCTGTAGTCACAACCGAGCTCAAGAGTGACCTTAACGGTGCTTCAATTGCGATGGAGAATTATCGTACCTTTAATAATGTCTATCCAACTAGCGTGCCTACTACTTTTGCGTCAAGCCCAGAGGTTACAATTTTGGTCGGGTCTGTTGATGGGGGATTGTCTTACTGCTTAAATTCAGTTAGCTCTAGACTTCCTAGTCTTCGTTATTATCTAGATTCGTCAATTAGTAATCAAGGTTCGCAGGTTGGTAGCTGTAGTCTCCCGGCCGCTCCAACTATTTCTGCTACTATCGCTTCAAGCACGTCTGTGGAATTGTCTTGGTCGGCCGTATCAGGGGCGACAAATTATATTTTGCAAAGGGATACCGATTCAAGCTTTACAACTGCAACTCAAATTGCTTCCCAGATTGGTAGGACATTTACTTCAAGTGGTCTTTCCGAAGGAGTTGTATACTATTATCGCGTCAATGCGACTACCACAACTTCAACAACAGATTGGTCGACTTCGGCTACCGCCACGACAACAATCGGTACTCCATCGGCTCCAGTTGTGGCTGCCAGCACCGTGTCTAACACAACTACATGGTCATGGCCAGCAGTAACTTGTGCATCTGGTACGACGGCTAGTTATTATTATATTTACTCAACCAGCTATGGCTATAATTCTGGATCGGTTGGACCTCAGGCTGGAGTTTCTGTAGCATTTACGACTTCAAGTGAGGGATACACCTATACGGTTTCGGTCCAGGCTAGGTGCTACAAAGGTGCAGTCACCAGTGACCCTAGTTCTTCGGGTTCAGACAGCTATTATCGCGCGATTACGCAATCTTTGGTTGTGGCAGTCACTTTAAATGGGGCTAATGTTCTAGCAACAGCAAATCCCTACACTTGCGCCCTCGGTACTGCCGAGTATCAATTCAAGAGTTCCCTGGATGGTGGTTCATTCAGTGCATATTCTGGTTGGTCGGCAACTGCCACTAGTACACAGACGGCTAATGATGGTGTTGAATATAGCTATATGGCTCAGGCGCGTTGTAATTATTCAGGTACCTACAGCGATATCGCTACTAGTATTGAGTATAAATATACTGATCCAATCCCTACTCCAACGATGACAACAGTCAGCCAGTCAACACCTGGCTCAACAACGACTTGGTCATGGCCGGCAGTCAGCTGTACGGCTGGTAACACCGTAAGTTACGGATATCAATATACCATTTCGCCATCTGGGTATGACTCAGGGTTTGTCAGTCCACAGTCGGCAACATCTGTTGCGTTCACAACCTCTACTGGACTTCAGACTTACCTTGTGGCAGTTCAGGCTCGTTGTTACCACAATGCTGTCCCGGCCCGCACTAGTAGTTGGAGCACTGCAGGCTCGGCTAGTTACTATCGACCAAAATACACCCTTACTATTTCGGCTGGAACTGGTGGCTCTGTCAATACGGTCGTTAACGGTGATTATGACTATAACGCTAGTGTAACAATCACGGCTACGGCATCATCTTCGTCGTTTGCCAGTTGGACTGGAG
The DNA here is from genome assembly GCA_903844835.1 of uncultured bacterium. Classification (GTDB taxonomy): domain Bacteria; phylum Patescibacteriota; class Saccharimonadia; order Saccharimonadales; family Saccharimonadaceae; genus UBA1547. Next base: position 7,964 of record CAIMUU010000010.1, read on the forward strand.
CTGGTTGTCCAGCCGGAAGTTCGGGCTCGGTATCTATGACGGCTAATGTGAATTGCGTAGCAAACTTCGCATGTACTTTAGCGACGGTGGCTGGTACTGGTGGTACAGTTAGTGCCGGTGGGACAAATAGCTGTGGAACAACCGTTACAATTACGGCTACGGCGGTCTCATCAGCATTTGCCGCTTGGTCAGGTGGGACAGGTTGTTCTGGAACAGCAAGTCATACCTTTGCTCTTAATGCTAATACAACCTGTACGGCCAGCTTTAACTGTACTTTATCGACAGCAACTGGGGCTGGCGGTACGGTTAGCGCGGGCACAACAGTGTCCTGTGGTACAACAGTTACGGTAACTGCAACGCCAGATGCTGGTTATGCATTTAGCAGCTGGTCTGGTGGTGTGGGTTGCTCGGGGATTGCTAGTCATACTTTTGCGCTTAGCGCCAACACGACATGTACGGCCGCCTTTGTGCTGAATAACTGTGTGGTAATAACCAATGCTGGTACGGGCGGTACAGTCAGTGGTGGTGGTACATATATTTGTGGCTCAACTCAAACGATTACGGCCACTGCAAATACTGGCTATACCTTTAGTACTTGGTCTGGTACGGGTTGCGGGACAACTCCTGCCAGTCACACGATTTCGGCATCTAATACGACCTGCACAGCTAGCTTTACGATAAATTCATACACCCTTACTGTCACAAACGGTACTGGTGGTGGAACGTATAACTACAATACGACGCCAACAATTACAGCGACAATCCCTGGCGAAATGTATTTTGTTAGTTGGACTGGCACTGGATGTCCGGCTACAAGTTCGGGAACGGTCACGATGACTGGAAATATATCCTGTACAGGCAATACCGCATGGAATACCTATGGTTTAACAACAAGTACGGCATGGAGCGGCACCGGTACTACTAGTGGTGGCGGAACATTTAATTACAATACCTCTCATACTATTACAGCCACCCCAGCCGCAGGTTACTCTTTTAGGCTGTGGGACAAAAATTCTACTGGTACCGGCAATTGTGGCACACAAGCTGCCAACCCAGGAACAGCGCTTGTTCTAAACGCGGTAGCACCTTGGCCAGCTGGTCCACTTAATTGCCGAGCTAACTTCATTTGGAATGCTGCTGTGAGAGCGACTCTGACTTACGTTAGAAATTCCGCTTACAACTATACTTTCACTTGGACGCCCAATCCCGATACAGTCTGTGCTTCAAAGCCTGGTGAGTCTGTTGAATACCAGTATAGATTAAGAGAGAATGGAGTATATACTGGTTACACATTAACAACATCAAATTCCTTTACTGACACCGGACTTTCAATCTATTCTACATTGGCGGAGGTTCAAGCACGTTGTAGGACGACTGGCACAACTGGCGCATGGAGTGCCACAAAAGCTACTGCGGCCTTTACCCCAAATTAGTGGGAGGGTGTGTATTACACAAAACAGATACAATATGTTATAATTTATTAGATATATGAAAAAACAATTTGAAGTTTTTATTGTCAGATGGCTACTAAATTCGGTTGGCCTATGGATTGCGGTCCGACTACTTGGGACTGGCTATAATGATGTTATGGCTATCGGGGTTGTCGGCTTTTTGACGGCTGGGTTAGTATTTTCAATTGTTAACAGCGTGCTTAAGCCCTTCTTGGTTATATTGTCATTGCCAGCAATACTACTGAGCCTCGGGCTGTTTATGTTGATAGTAAACGGCATAATGGTCTATGTCTCACTTAAATTAGCACCTGGCATTTCGATGACATTTTTCAACTCAATTCTAACCGGAATGTTGCTGAGTCTGGTAAACTATATAGTAAGCGCTACGTTTGGGTCGCGTTCATCAATTGACAAATAGGGGAATCAATATTTATGGATGGTATTTTACAAATAGTCACTGTCGTATCGGCGCTACTAACTGTTGTAGCAATTTTATTGCAACAAAGAGGTGCTTCTTTGGGGGCTGGCTTTGGTAGTAGTGGTGAATTATTCACAACCCGCAGAGGAATTGACAAGAATCTTTTTGAGGTCACGATTGTTTTTGCAGTAATCTTCGTCCTGTCTATATTGGTCGGGCTTATTTTGCCCGCACCTCTTTAGGAATTATTTATGGCCGATGACAATCCAGACAAAAAACAGTGGTTGTTGCCAAAACCAAATTTAAATCAAAAAGTAATTGTAAAAAATTTAAAAAAGGTCGAAACGGCTACTCTTCGTCATACTCATAAATTTATTATTAAAAGATGGGGTAATGTTCGCGAGGTTCAAAGCCGAGTTATTTTTTGGATAATTGCCATGGGTCTACTTATTGCAGCGACTGGTTTTCAGTTGATGTGGTATCAACAGAGTTATTTAGCCGTTGCACCAAGCGCTGACAGTTCTTATGCCGAGGCGGTAATCGGACCAGTTAATACTCTAAACCCAATTTTTGCTAGTACTAGTGCCGAGCAGTCGGCAGGCTATCTAATGTTTTCGAGCATCCTTCGTTATGATAAATCTGGCCGGCTAAACCACGACCTGGCAACAAATGTTGCCGTCAATACCGAGCACACAAAATATACCGTCGATATTAGGCCTGACGCCAAATGGACTGACGGAGTTAGTTTGACGACAAAAGACATCTTGTTCACGATTGCTCTAATTAAAAATTCTGAAACAAATTCAATTATTGCTGGCTGGGACAGTGTATCGGTGAATGTTATTAGTGATACTACTATTGAGTTTACTCTGCCATCTACTTATGCGGCCTTTCAGCACGCATTAACTTTCCCGGTTTTGCCCGAGCATATATTGGGCAATGTAACGCCTAGTGCAATTCGCGAAAATGACTTTAGCCAAAATCCAGTTGGTAGTGGACCGTTTATGCTTAGATTTGTCCAAAATGTTGACACTAATGCTGGCCGAAAAGTTATATATTTGGCTCGAAATGATCAGTACTATGGTGGAACCGCCAGTTTAGCCAAACTGCAATTGAATGTTTACAATACTACTGGTGAAATAATCAGCGCGCTGTCGTCAAACGCAGTTGATGCGACGGCTGATTTATCACCAATTGATATCGATCAAGTTGATACCGATAAGTATTCAATCTCGGTTAGTTCAATTCAAAGTGGTGTTTACGCAATCTTTAATATGAAGAGCGTGCTACTTAATGATCTTGGCTTGAGGCAAGCGCTACGCAGTGCTACTAACACTCAGGTCGTGTTGGATAAATTGCCCGAAGGCACTTTGCCACTTAGTTTACCTTTTACTGCGAACCAATTGACTGGCGAAATACCTAGTGCTCCGGCTTATGATTTAGTTTCCGCCAAAAAAATATTGGATGATGCTGGCTGGATTTTGAACGCTGATAACGTTCGGTTCAAAGACGGCAGGGAATTAAAGATATCTGTAGTAGCAATGAAGGGGAATGAATTTGAGGCTGCTCTTGAGGCCTTGGCTGGTCAATGGCGTGCAGTTGGTTTTACGGTTGAAACTAAAGTTCTTGACCCATCTGATGCGACGCAGAATATCGTTCAGAGTATATTGCAACCTAGAAATTTTGACGTACTAATTTATCGACTAGATATTGGCGCCGATCCAGACGTCTATGCCTACTGGGACTCAAATCAGGCGACCGTCAAGGGCCTAAATTTCTCGAATTATTCAAATATTATTAGTGATGATGCGTTGGCTTCGGCTCGCTCAAGAGTTGAACCAGATATTCGCAACGCCAAATATATTACTTTTGCCAAGCAGTGGCTTGTTGATGTTCCGGCGGTTGGGCTATATCAGTCAACACTCCAATATGTTTATCGAAATAATGTTCATGCCCTAGAGGCGTCAGACGTCCTAATTTCGCCAGTGGATAGGTTTAGCGATGTTCTGGATTGGTCAGTCGGTAGTCGAACTGTTTACAAAACGCCATAATAATAAAAAGACGACAATTGTCGTCTTTTTATTTGGTGCGCGCGAGAGGACTCGGTCACAGATAATTTGCTTTCAGCAAATTTCCGCGACCCCGTCTCAACTTGGCCATACGACGCCATGCGGCATCGCGTGGTCGGATGATATGGTCCAGGTTTCCGACTCTCAAACTGCAGACTTGCAGTTTTCGCCTCCACGCCTGGCTGAAGGTTTAAATCTATCTCCGCAACAACCAACAAATAATGACGGCATAAAACCGTCATATTTTGTTGGTGCGCGCGAGAGGACTTGAACCTCCACGTTCTTGCGAACACTAGAACCTCAATCTAGCCTGGCTACCAGGTTACA
>CAIMUU010000011.1 GCA_903844835.1 uncultured bacterium
AAATACAATGTAATGCCTGAGCAATTTGCTCACCGACAACAACAGCGCCGTCACTTAAAGCAACGACTGCACAATCTTCATAACGATACTTTTCCAATAGCTCAGCGCCTAGGATTATTCCAGCTTGTTCGCGACTTTCAAAATACATATGATTAGTTTAGCAGTATACTATTACTTATGCACTACTATGAGGTGGCGCCAAGCAAAATAATTCGGGCTGATAGTGAGACTTTCACATATTCATCCGATGACAAACTATCCATAGGTCAGATAGTGCTAGTTGAGGTTGGCAAAAAACAAATACTTGGCGTAATAGTGCACGAAACAATAAAACCAACTTACCCAACCAAAGCAATCACGAAAATCGTTGAGACAACACCACTACCAAAACAACTAATTGATTTATCGATGTGGCTGTCAAAATACTATGTCACACCACTAGCTACAGTACTGCAGGTAATCCTGCCTAAAGGCGTACAAAAAAAGCGACATGTGAAGACGGCCCAGCCAATCACTGTCAGCCGTAAGCGAACAAATATTGTATTCAACGAAGGACAGTTTAACACTTTAGAAATTCTTTCAAAATACAAATCCGGGACCTTCTTGCTTCAAGGTATTACTGGATCAGGCAAGACAGAAATCTATATAGAGATTGCAAGGCAGGCAATTGAATCTGGGAAATCGGCAATCATTTTAGTACCCGAGATCGCTCTTACCTCGCAATTAATTGCTGAGTTTTCGCAACACTTTAATGACTTACTAGTTACTCACTCAAAAATGACCGAATCAGATCGCCACCAAGTTTGGTCTGAGGCACTAACGAGTACAAAACCACGGGTCACGATTGGGCCACGCTCGGCTCTTTTTATACCACTTCGTCAAATCGGGGCAATTATTGTCGATGAGGCTCATGAACCAAGCTACAAGCAGGAAAAGTCACCAAAATACTCAGCCCTTCGTGTTGCGACCATGCTGGGACGATATCACGAAGCCAAGGTCATCTTTGGCAGTGCTACGCCGAATATTTCTGATAGATTTCTTGCAGAGCAATCCGACCATCCAATATTATTTCTTACAAAATTAGCCCGAAAAGACAGTATCCCCCCCGAAATTTCACTTATAGATATGACCAAGCGAGCTAATTTTACGGCCCACCATTTTTTATCAAAACAATTAATAGATAATATTGAAAAAACGCTAAAAGCCAATAAACAAATTCTAATATTTCACAATCGCCGTGGGAGCACTAGCTCGACTCTATGTAAGAGTTGTGGCTGGAATGCTAAGTGCCCAAAATGCTTTTTACCCCTAACTCTCCATACTGATAGCCATTATATGCTTTGCCATATATGTGGATATCGTTCGAACGTGCCAACATCTTGCCCATTATGCAATAGCGCGGATATTATATTCCGAGGTATTGGAACAAAATTGGTCGAATCTGAATTAAAAAAACTATTTCCCAATGCAAATATTGCTCGGTTTGACGCGGACAACAACAAAACAGAAGACGTGAATGCAAGATACCAAGATCTATATAATTGCTCAATTGACATTGCAATTGGGACACAAGTCATCGCCAAAGGCCTCGACTTGCCACAATTACGAATGGTCGGCGTTATCCAGGCGGACACTGGGTTAGCGCTACCGGACTTCAACTCAAATGAACGCGCATTTCAATTACTCGCCCAGGTCATTGGCCGAGTCGGACGCAACGAACACCAGACGCAAGTTATCGTACAAACTTACCAACCGACCCATCTCAGTATTACCTGCGGGTTAAAACAAGATTACGAATCTTTCTATAAAGATACGATAGCCGAACGAAAAAAGGCTCTATTTCCGCCATTCACCCATCTATTAAAATTGACGTGTCTATATAAGACTGAGGCAACGGCAATAAAGAATGCAAAGATTATGCTGTCTGAACTTAGGGATAAGATAAACAAAGATGTCCAGATATTAGGCCCAACACCAGCTTTTTACGAAAGACAACACGGCACATACCGCTGGCAGCTTGTCTTAAAAAGTCCAAAAAGGGAGTATTTAATTGATAGTCTTAAATTTATCCCAACAAAATCATGGCAATCCGAACTCGATCCGACTAGCCTCCTCTAGCCTCCCCTGATATAATAGACAAGATTAATAAATCAATAGCAATCAAATATATGAAAAAAGAAAATATTATTACTCTACCAAACCCACGCCTCAGACAGAGGTCGTCTAGGGTCCGTGTTGTCACGCCAGAAGTAAAAAATATAATTAAAGATTTGACCACAGTCGCTCTTGATTGGGAAGATTCACGTCCACACGAAATTAGTGCTGCGATTTCAGCTGTCCAGATCAACCATTTAGATAGGATAATCATTGTTCGCAGCGACTTCGACGATAAGGCGGTTCGCGACTTTACTGCTCTAATTAATCCAGAGATTATTAAATTAGAGGGTGAAATTACTGAAGATTTTGAGGGCTGCCTTAGCGTCCCAGACGTTTACGGGAAAGTTCCACGCTACAATAAAGCGCGCGTTAAAGCCATGGACGTTGACGGCAACGAAGTTCGGTTTAAAGCTGATGGCTTTTTGGCCCGCATTATTCAACATGAAGTCGACCACACTAATGGAATTGTCTTCATCGATAGAATACGAGACAAAAAGGACGCGTTTTATAAACTCGACGAGAAAGGCGAACTGCAACCTTTAGATTATGACAAAGACATCAAAAACAATAGTATTCTTTGGGACTGACGATTTTAGCCTATCTACATTACAGAAATTAATTGAGGCTGGTTACAATATTGCTGCCGTCGTCACGAAGCCCGACAGCAAAAGCGGTCGTGGCCAAATGCTACAAATGTCTAGCGTAAAAAAACTTGCCGTAAAACACAACATACCCGTCTGGCAACCAGATAAGGTAGCCGACATAAATGACAAGATTGCAAAATTAGGCAATGAAGTCATGGGCATATTGGTTAGTTATGGCAAGATTATTCCAATCACCACAATTAACCTATTTAACCCAGGCATCATTAATGTCCATCCATCACTATTGCCTCAATATCGTGGCCCGTCACCTATTGAGTCGTCTATTAAAAACGGCGACCCACAAACCGGAGTATCAATTATGAAGTTAACGGCCGGTATGGACTCTGGTCCTATCTATGCCCAAATTATTCATAAGCTATCAGGTAACGAAACACGCCCAGATCTATACAGGACTCTTTCGGGTGCAGGCGCAATCTTATTAACGACTATTCTTCCGTTAATAATCGACGGCTCAATATCGCCAACCCCACAAGACGAAGATAAGTCTAGCTACTGCAAACTATTACTAAAATCTGATGCGCTGATAGACCCCATGACCATTTCGGCTAAACAATTCGAGCAAACGGTTCGCGCTTATATAGGTTTCCCAAAGACTAAAATCATTATCGGCAAATCAGAGTTAATAATTACAAAAGCGCATATTTCAACTGGGCGAACATCCCCACTGGACGTTTTGTGCAAGGACAAAAAGTCTCTAACAATCGACGAGCTAGTCGCACCAAGTGGGAAAACAATATCAAACAAAGATTACATCAACGGCTATCTTTAGGATTTTTGACTTCCCAAAATAATATCACGGCTACCGACAACTTCTTTTTTTAGTTCTTCGAGAACTTGTGCGACAACCTGTTTGTAGTCGGGGCGGTTAATCTCAAGCCATTTTGTAGCAGCATATTCAGATTTTAGATTAATGTTCGTAACCTCAAGGTTAGTTGCCTTTTGAAGCCCGATAAACACAACATCATTAACATAGTCAGGTGAATATTTTGCTAACCATGCTGTGATCGTTGCATCCTGACGGTCAATGATTGATTCAAATTCCTCTAACTGCTCGTCACTAAGGCCATCGGATAATTTTGTGCCAACACGAAGCTCCAGCTCATCGTAAATATGCTGCAAGAATGGTTTTTTCTGTTCCTCGGGCAAATCATTTAGCCCAATATCCTCAAGAAATTTCTCATCTAATTTGAACATATCGATATCTCCTAATATTTATATTAACAGAATATTAGAATATCCAAAAATTCTTCAATAACATTCAGCGTTATTATAATCTAACGCCACATACCGGAAGGATATGTAAGACTATTTGAGAGTTCTTTTAATTAATTCGCGAGTGAATAATTCAAGTTTGTCGCCAACTTCAAGTACTAGTTTCTTTGAAGTCTTCAGACTTAGGCCGCACATCTCACCTTCAAACACTTCCTTGGCCTCTTGTTGCTGACGTTGGATATTACCAACTTTTACTTCAGCAATTTGGTCCTTGGCTCGTTTTACTCTTGCCAACACACCAGAAATAACCTTCCCACTAGTTACTTCACCGCCTGCAATAACCTCATCTTTTTCGGTCCTAAAGATACCTTTTATTGTGACCTTACCAATTTCCGTTTCGACGACCTCTGGAGCAAGAAGCGCTTCCATTGATAAGCGCGCGTCATCAATCAATTTATAAATAACTTTAAATATTCGCACCTGGACGCCATCACGATTAGCAAGTTGCTTTACGGCAGTTGGGATTTCAACATTAAAACCATAAATTATTGTGCCCTTATCTGATGCTAGGCGAATATCATTCTCATTAATATTGCCAACACCACTGCCAATAATATGAAGATTAATCTCCCCTTGGCTATCGATAATTCGAAGACTATTAACGACTGACACTAATGAACCCTGAACGTCAGCCTTAACAATTACGTTTAAATCTTGTGTGTCGGTTTGTTGATTCATCATTTTAAGCAAATCTGAACCAGTAATATTTGTGCTGGCAGCATTTTTTTCATGCTCGACCCTAGCAGTCATAACCTGACGACGAGCCTCCTTTTCGTCCTTAACAACCGAAAAACTATCACCGAATTGTGGCAACTCCTTAAAGCCCGTAACTATTACTGGTGTCGATGGGCAGGCTTCTTTAATTGGTTTACCGGCAAAATCCAGCAATGTTCGAATCTTCCCATATGACGTACCAGCAATCAAAAATGAGCCAGGTTTTAAGACCCCCTGCTCGACCAGCAAACCAACGACCGGTCCACGCCCGACTTCCATGTGCGATTCGATCACTAAACCCTCAGCAGGAGTATTAATATCTGCTTTCAAATCTTCCATATCGGCCACCAAAAGAACCATATCGAGTAATTTATCGATATTCTGACCAGTTTTGGCACTAACCTCTACTATCACAATATCGCCGCCCCATTCTTCGGGGTTTAACCCATGTTCGGTCGCCAGTTGTGCCTTTACTCGAGCGGGGTCAGCAGCATCTTTATCGACTTTATTAATCGCCACAACTATCTTGGCATTGGCAGACTTAGCAAACCTAATTGCTTCAATGGTTTGAGGCTTCACGCCATCATCAGCTGCGACCACGATAACAACAACGTCAGTAAGAGCCGCTCCGTGCTGTCGAAGAGCAGCAAACGCTTCATGCCCAGGTGTATCAAGAAGTGTGATTGTCCTGCTCTTATGAACAGTCTGATAGGCACTAATGCTCTGAGTAATACCACCAGCCTCACCCTCTGCAACTTTTGTTTTTAAAATCGCATCAAGCAAGCTTGTTTTGCCATGATCAACATGACCCATCATCGCAACAATTGGTGATCTGGTAATAGCACTTTCAGACAACTTGTGCACTTTATGGGCACTAAGAACTGCCGTCTCTTTTCTTTTCAACTCAACATCATTCAACCTTAATTCTTCAACAATGATTGTTGCAGTTTCAAAATCAATCCTTTGATTTATTGTGGCTGCAATCCCATTTTTAAATAACTCACCAATAAGAGTGGTGACTGGTAAATTCAGTTTTTCGGCAAGCTCACCTACGGTAATCGAGTCGGCAATCATGATAACTTTCTCGGCCATATTCGTAAGCTCCTCTTCTATATATAAAGGCTAACCCTTTAATTTATTTTTTTACTGACTTTGAAGTTTTTGTAGTTTTTGCAATTTTCTTGACATCAGTCTTTTTGGCCACTTTAGATTCTCTATTTAAGCTAAGAGAGATTTTACGGCTATCTTTTTCAACTGCTAATACTATAAAACTTTTGCGTTCATTTAGTGTAAAGACTTTTTCTGGGTCAACATCACTATCGCCACCAAGTTCGCTAACATGGACGAGCGCCTCGACAGATGAACTAATTTGAACAAATGCTCCAAAAGGCGTAATTCGCGTAATAGTTCCCTCAACTTTGTCGCCAGGTTTAAATTGATCAACCTCAGTCATCCATGGGTCTTCCGATAGCTGTTTAATGCTTAGGCTCAGACGATCTTTATCGATGGCAATAATTTTTGCGTCGATAGTTTCGCCAACCTTTACATAATCCCCGGGATTGTTAACGCGCTCCCAGCTAATCTCACTGATGTGGACCAAGCCTTCTATCCCGTCAACATTTACAAATATGCCATAATCAACTACCCCAGTTACGACACCCTTAACCTTGTCGCCAACTGCAAGTTTTTCAAATCGGGCAGCAAGCCCATCTTTGATAGCTTCTTTTTCGCTAAAAATTAATTTATTTGCTCGACGGTCACAATCAAGAATTCGAACAGTCAATTTTTTACCGATTAACACGCTTAGTCGTTGCAAGATTTCATCCTTATCACTACCACCAACTCGTGGGTAGTGCTCGGCAGAAAGTTGAGAAACTGGCAAAAAGCCTCGTACTCCATCATATTCAACTAGCAAACCACCGCGGTTAGCATCATATGGAGAAACTTCAATTATTTCACCGGCTTCCATCTTAACTAATATTTCGTCCCAACCACGATCCTTTGCGGCTTTTCGCAATGAAAGTAATGAATAGCCGTTATCGAGCTCAGTATCAACGACACTGGCCATAACCTCATCACCAATATTTAGCGCACGATAAAAACCAACCTCACGGCGTGGCACCAAGCCAATACCTTGGGCGCCGAGGTCAACTAGAACCTCGTGTTTACGAATTGATAATACAGATCCGACGACTGCGTCGCCTTGTGCTAACTGCTTAACGCTGTCGTTCTCGGCAGCGAGCAATTCATCCATTGTTGTGGATTTTGTTGTCATAAGTCTTATTCAGACTCCTTCCTTAATTTAATATTTCTAGAGTCACGTTTAAAACAATAACTCCAAGACTGTGACTTATTGTACCTCAGATGCAGCCTTTAGTCAAAGATAACGCGATAGATTACGGCGAGACGAAAAATAGCCGGCAGTTGTTGCAGCTACTAAGCCTAACCCCAATAGTTCCCCAAAAATATTCTTCGAACCAGTAACTGGTAACTCTGAAGCCTTAGTCGTGCCCATAAGGGAGCTATTGTTCTCACTGTTGGGGTCCCCAACATTAACCATCTCAGTTTTACTTGCCTCATCGGCGGCGTTTTTATCTGCCTGAGACTTATTATATGCAGCAATATCCTGCTCCTTACGAACGATTTCTCCGCGCTGGTTAACAAAATATAATGTGGCGACTAAACTGACCACCAAAATCAGACCTACGATAATAAAAACAATAGACGAACCCTTATTGCTACGCTTTGCTTCAATCATATGGCACCCCTGTTTAATATAAGATTATTATGCATTTATTTGTGACTAAAAGCAATAGAGCCAGCATTATGGTAAACTATTACCTATGATAGTAACAGTCGACACGGGCGCAACAAAAACATTAGTAGCCAATTTCACAAGCGACGGCAAATTAGGTGAACAAATAAAATTCCTAACTCCAAAAGACCCCAAAGAATATGTAAAACTATTACGAGAAACTATTATCAACAACTACTCCGGCCAGACTGTTGAAATGATTGTTGTGGCCTTACCTGGAATAGTGGAAGATGGTGTTGCAATTTGGTGCAATAATCTTAAATGGAAGAATTTTAATGCTGCTGCTGCCTTAAAGGGCGTTCTTGGCAATACGCCAATATATATCGAGAACGACGCCACTCTAGCGGGCTTAGCCGAAACCCGTGCGCTCAACCCAATTCCCCCATTATCTCTATATGTAACCGTCAGCACAGGTATTGGAACGGGAATTATCACCAATGGCCATATTGACCCAAGCATCAGGCATAGCGAAGGCGGACATTCTCTCGTCGAATTTGATGGCAAGATTGTTGAATGGGAAAGTTTTGCAGCCGGAAGTGCCATTGTTAAGGCTTACGGCAAATATGCTCGTGATATCACTGATAAAAAAACCTGGGCCGAAATTGCCGACCGAATTAGTCGCGGTTTTTTGGCGCTTATCCCAATCTTACAACCAGACGTCATTATTATTGGCGGTAGCGTTGGAACATATTTTGAGCAATATTCCGAAAAATTGAATAAAATACTGGAAGATAAACTCCCCACACACATCCCGTTGCCAAAAATCGTTCAAGCTAAACACCCCGAACAGGCAGTTATCTACGGATGCTACTATTATGCCATCGATAGCCTCACTGATATCTAAACTTCAAACCGACTACCCGCAATTTTTATTCAAAAAAAATTCTCAATTTTTGTGGTCACCCAGCGAACAAACTATTTACTACACCGACACCAACAATGCCGACCCAATATTTTTGCTTCATGAATTAGCCCATGGTTTGCTAGGCCACTCTGACTACGACCACGACATTGAATTAGTCGCCATGGAAAGAAAAGCCTGGGGCAAAGTTGTCGACCTGGCAAGAGAATATGAAGTAACAATTAGTGACGAAATTATCCAATCTAACTTAGACACTTACCGTGATTGGCTACATTCGCGCAGCACGTGCCCTGATTGCCAAGCAACCGGCATCCAAATTAATAAAAAAAGCTACTCGTGTTTGGCTTGTAACCGAAATTGGCGGGTTAATGATGCCAGAATCTGCGCACTGCGTCGCTATAGAATAAAAAAATAATACGCACGAAATCGTGCGTATTATTTTATTAAACTAACCGAATAAATTATCGTTCAGTTGTAACGGTAGCTTTTTTGCGGCGGCTAATTCGGCCACCCTTAGCACCGGCAATTCTAGCTAACTCAGGGTTAGCGGCGAATCCACCAGTATTACCATTGCGGCCACCTTTTGCACCAATTTTGGCGTAAAAGAATGGGTCTTTTGCTAAATTTTTTGCAGCGGCTTTTTGGCCACCAGTTTTTGTTCCTGCCATGATATTGTTCTCCTCTTTCGCAATATAGCGAATTAAAAAAGATTCCCAAGCGGTTCACCATACGGCGAAATAAGCTCAGAAACCCTCATATTTACCTCACACATGATATGTGTACATTTGTATATTACCATAGCTTATGCTTTGTGTCAATATATACATAAACACTTTTTTATTTTAATCATACAGTTGCATATATTCTGCTGATGCTATAATATAAATAAGCACCTGTTGTAAATCCAAATTTTGATTTAGAACAATTAAAACGACCACATCTGCGAGATTGGTCGTTTTTTATTGGCTTTTTTGCGCTTCTAGCATTTTAACCATCTTGCCAGCAGCATATGGCATACTATTGATATTTGAATCATATTTATAGAAATCAACTAATGATTCCACCGAACTACTAGCAGTTAGAACCCCAGCATACTCCTCAAACCTTCGTTCTGATCTATCTCTAAATCTATCATTTTCACACAATCTCGTAATATATCCATTTAACCCACCAAGATAATTATCTATTCCAGTTATAATTTTTGATGTCTTATCAACATATTTGCCTGGATATGATAAGTTTAGCTCGAGGGCTTGTTGTAGCCCAAGGTTATTACTTATTTCTGCAAACATCTCGGCACAATCACCGCCTTTTTCTAATTTATCCATTTCACCAATGAGGTCGAACCCCGTTGCAATCATAATATAGGTAGCGGCTGATTTACAATCGCCATATCCTTGCTTATTGCCTGAGTAATGTTCAGCCCTCAATTCCTCCAGGGCTATGCCAACTAGGCTTTCGCCATCCAGATATAGTCTGCTTTGAGTGTGGATATATTCATGCTCAATAATTGACGTTATCTCATCTAGGACTTCAATCTTATCGCCTTTAATTTTGCCCTCGGGGTCTAGCAACATTTCTGCTACTGGCAGCGGTAATACCAAAGTGTTAACTCCATCAATTTCCGTTTTCCATGCCAATGGCACATCCTGTTCTCCCATTTTTGATTCTTCCAAAAAGCTTTGAGTAGTTTGTCGCAACCTGTCCCTATATGCGACATAGTCCGCATAGCTCTTCTCGTAGCCAGTCCCCGCCACAAAGTCACCCTGTAGTTGTGTAGCCCCACTGTCTGAGTGCCTAGGCATCATACCGTGATATGCATATTGGTTGCCAATATTTAGAACTTTTATCTCATAGGGGTCTTCATTTTCGTGAGTTATCCCAAGACGAGACTTAACTTCATCTAGCAAGCCGTTATTAATTAGTGCCATAATCTCGCTGGTGACTTCTTGGTTAGTATATTTTTCGTATATTGCACGATCATATTCAGCCGTGGTCTTTTCTTCACTACCAATCAAACTAGTAAACTGATCGTATTTTGAACTTTTTTCTAAGGAAATTAATGCCATAGCATCAAAAATGAATTCTTTTTCTGCCAATAGTGACTCGGCACTCTGACCGGATGCAATTCTTCTAATCAAATTACCATTTCTTTGTGCTAGGGCCACAAAATACATACTATGAGCTTCATCATCTAATAATTCTGGTTTCAAGCCGAACTCCTCGGCAAGATTACTACTGCCATCCTCTATAGCCTCACGCGTTTCTGCAATCTCAGGAATTTTTAACGACAATACGTCAAGACATTGCCTCAACTTTTCATTGAAATCTTCGTTTATCAACTCGGGACTTGTGGTATTAATAGTTTCAGGCATTTTTGTTTTTTATATGTTTAACTATACAATAGCGCCTTTAAAGATATAAATCAATACAAACAGACATTTAATCTGCCCTGCGGCTAGGTAAAGAAAAAGACCACCCTATTCGGATGGTCTTTTTATAATTCGGCACCGTGCTAGTTTCCCACTTGTGGCAGTATGATCGCCGCTGCTGAGCTTGACTTCTGTGTTCGGAATGAGAACAGGTATTTCCTCAGCGCCATGGGCACCGAAGTAAGGCTTAAGTAATTTCACACTGATGCTAAAAAGCCCTCAGTGAGCCTAAACCTTACTACGATGTCCAACTATTAGGCACGGTATATTGGATGCAGATTTTTAAAATTGACGTTTATTTGGTGATTTTCACCAAATACTAGTTAAGTCTACCCTATCACCTCTGT
>CAIMUU010000012.1 GCA_903844835.1 uncultured bacterium
AATCGCAGCACCTACGGCCACAACTTCATCTGGGTTAACGCCTTTTAGCGGTTCTTTGCCGTCGAATAGTGATTTTACTTTTTCAACGACAGCTGGCATACGGGTCATACCACCGACCAAAACAACTTCATCAATATCTTTGGTTGTTAAACCAGCATCTTTAATAGCCTTACGAACCGGCGCGACTACGCGCTCAATTAGGTCGGCCACCAATTCTTCTAGTTTTGAACGGGTCAACTTATATTCAAAGTGCTTAGGACCATTGGCATCAGCTGTTAGAAATGGCAAGTTTACTTCAGTTTCATTAGTTGAAGATAGCTCTTTTTTAGCCTTTTCAGCTTCATCCTTGAGGCGTTGCATAGCGGCTTTGTCACCCTTTAGGTCAATGCCCTGCTCTTTTTTAAAGACATCCAAGAAATGATTGACGATACGGTTGTCGAAGTCTTCGCCACCAAGGTGAGTATCACCGTTGGTTGATTTAACTTCGAACACGCCATCACCTAATTCCAGGACAGAGATATCAAATGTACCACCACCAAGGTCAAATACGGCAATTGTTTCTTCTTTTTTGCTGTCTAGACCGTAGGCCAAAGCAGCCGCGGTTGGCTCGTTAATAATTCGCTTGACTTCTAGCCCAGCGATTTTACCAGCATCTTTGGTCGCTTGACGCTGAGAGTCGTCAAAGTAGGCCGGCACAGTAATAACCGCTTCGGTTACTTTTTCGCCCAAAAAGGCTTCGGCATCAGCTTTTAACTTTGATAAAATCATCGCCGAAACTTCCTCTGGCGAATAGTCTTTGCCGTTCATTTTGACGACAACGCCGTCACCTTTTTTAGAAATTTCATATGGCATAATATCGAGGTCCTTTTGAACTTCAGCGTCGCCAAATTTGCGACCAATCAAACGCTTCACACCATAGATTGTGTTACTTGCATTTGTTACGCGCTGACGTTGGGCAACTTGCCCAACTAAACGCTCGCCACTTTTATTAATCGCTACGACACTTGGCGTAGTACGATTTCCTTCGGCATTGGCAATAACCTCTGGCTTGCCAGCTACCATGTAGGCCACAGCACAGTTAGTTGTACCGAGGTCGATTCCAATAATTTTACCCATATAATTTATCTCCTTTACCCCTCATTAAAACCGAGTGAAACAGTCTGCAATCAGATTGTGGAACATCGTGTTTTAATGTGCGGGCTATTTTATTATTTTAATTAATAATCTTTTATAATTTTAGCACTCTATGTGTTAGATTGCCAATAATCCCAGTATAAATAATTGGCACTCGCATGTCAAGAGTGCTAATCGTAACTCTTTGTCCCACCTGCCCCAAGGTGAACATAGACTGGTAACCTGATCAGATATTAAAAATATGGGTCTTCGAGAAAGATAATTTTATTTAAAGTTTTTCACAGATTGCTGCGATAGCGAATAATTGTCCTTAGATATTACACTTCGTCCCAATTCTTTTTCTGTTTCTGTACGTGCCTTTCCAGCAACTCCGCCGCCTCGTTTTGCCACTATTTTATTGGCTGGCATACTATCTGGTTTTTCTTGTTTGGAAATTTCTGTGGTTGCAGTTTCAGCTAACATATTCAAGACTAATTCCAAATTAGTCATATTATCGCGTAGATTTTCCTTTTTGAGCCCTTTTAGTTGTTTGTATTCTTTCGTGGTAATCCCTGCCCATGCTTTGGTTATCTCATTAGTCAAAATAGCATATTCCAAACCCTCTTTAACGCCTCGATTGTCCCATTCATCAGTCAAATCTTTGCGGATTTCGATACTTTTAAGCCGTTGGTTTATCCAATCACGACTATAGCCTTTTTGAAAGTAGGTTTTTAATGCACGACTTATCGCTAATTCAGGGTCAGCAGTTTCTTCTAGTCGCTCGTAGCCGACGCGAGCAAGCCATAATTTGAATGGCTCAGCGTTTGGCGAAGGGATTGATTGAATCAAACGAAGCACGGTTTCGGTATCAGCAACGTCGGTAATGCGCATTTTGCCATCTTTGGCTATCATTTTCAAACCGTTACATTTTGTAACGGTTTCATTTGAACCCTCGTCAATTAGTCGTTTCTTAAGGACGCGCCAATATACCTGAGGATTATTACTATTTGTCAGAACTGAAATTATATCAACGACAGAAAAATACCAAAGTTCACTGTCTACGTCCCAATGACGGCGGATTTGCATACCTTCAAAAATTGCGATTGCTATATTATTTTTTTGATTAATCATATTAACACCTCACTACTCTTAATAGTACTCTGGACATTATAATTAGACTATATTGCATAGTATGATTGTAGCATAAACCTTCATAAGTTTAATGCTTTTCTAAGCTAATTATAATTTAAAAGGATTACTCATGCAAAAACCCAAACTGGCTGTGCGAGACTTAACCGCACAGCCATAACGTATTTGTCTTATCTATTAATTGAACAGATAAGACTGGTTAGGGCGGTCGGATACTAATGGCACAGATTTATTAACGATTAAGTCGATAAATATCGGGCCAATTTTTATTATCCCGAGGAGGAGGCAACCCGAAACCCGATGTTCGTGTTCGTGTTGCTAGGGCCATTGTTCAAATTCAGATACAGCACGCCGGCATTCCCGCCATTGTTCCAATTGCCACCGCGGATGAAGCCACGCAGGCCAACCTATAACCACCTAACCATAAATATTATAATACTTCTCAATGTCAAACCTCAAAAACATTTTCAGTTCCATCATATCACTAGAAGCACTAATGGTTGCTCACAAACAAGCCCTAAAGGGCAAACGTTATAATAAATATGCTACTAGTTTTGATTACAAACTCGTAAGCAATCTTCTAAAATTACAAGCAAATTTACTCGATGGCACATATAAACCATTGGATTATCGAAAAAAAGTCATAACCGAACCTAAAATTCGCCTAATCGAAGCACCGGCTTACCGAGACCGCGTCGTTCACCACGCCATACACCACTTTTTGACTCCTTTTTATGAACGTTTTTTCATCACCGATTCATATGCCTGTCGGCCAGGTCGAGGGATTCACTACGCAACTACTCGAGTCCAGCATTTCTTAAAAAGTTGTGGACAAAATTTATACGTTTGCCAAATTGATATATCAAAATATTATGCATCAATCAACCACGCTCGGCTTATGGAATTACTGCAAGAAAAAGTTAAAGATAAAGATTTAATTAATTTACTAAAAATAATCATTGGGTCAACCGACAGTGGCACCGAGCATGATTCATTATTTACGTCAAATTCCTATTACCTCACAAAGGGGCGTCGCGGTATTCCAATTGGTAATTTAACCAGCCAATTATTTGCCAATATTTATCTTCACCACGCTGACATGTACGCCAAACAACAACTTAAAATCCACCACTACATTCGTTATATGGATGATATTTTGTTTTTCCATCACGACAAAGCTCAATTGCACATTTGGCAACAAGCTATGACCAAATTCTTATACGAAGATTTATTCTTAACTGTTAACCCACGCAAAATTAGATTATACCCAGCTAGGCAAGGTGTGTCTTTCGTAGGTTATGTCATTTATCAAAATTTCTTGCGATTGCGCAGTAGTAGTGTGCGTCGTTTTAAGAAACACTACCACAAACAATTACGTGCCGTCGCTAATGAGCGACTCGATCCAGATGCAATGCGCGAATCTTTTGCATCTTGGAAAGCCCATGCCAAACATGCCAGTAGTCAACATTTAATTGAGAAGCTAGAATCACAGCAAGCAGATTATTTATTTGTTCGCGCCATCAAGAGATATCATCGCAAACATTGCATAGCGATACAAAAATCTTATGTTCAAACGTCGCTTTTTGATGATTTATAGCGCTTGGCCCAACCACCGCGCATCTTACCAACTTCATCAATTTGTGACACAATGTAACCTAGTGAACTTACTTTTAAAAAACCTATTCCATGAGCGATGCGCAGTAAACTACGCAATACCTCCAATTCAGTATTTAGCACTTCCAATTTCTGCAAAGACATTTCGGGGCTACGCGCCCCATTCGCTTCAATAATTAGCCGTATAACCGCCAAGGTACTATTTTCTATTTGTTGGCCCAACACAAAACGCTGTTTTTTCGGAAAAGTGTTAACACAATCAAATAGCCATTTCGCGACTTCGAGCATTTTGGTATAAATAATAGATTCTTGTTTTAGCATCAAAGCCAACTTTCGTTTTTTTAGTTAGATATGGCGAATTATGGGACATAGAGTGGGACGGAGCCCACTCGGGGCTACAAAAGTACTAAGCGCTCAAATTACAATCCCGAGGAGGAGGCAACCCGAAACCCGAGGGACGTGTTCGCGCCGCTAGGGCCAGTGTACAAAGCCAGAGACAGCACGCCGGCAAACCCGCCAGTGGCCCAAGCGCCACCGCGGATGAAGCCACGCAGGCCAACCTCATCCGAACTGCTATAGATTTGGCCTACGCCATAGCCACTATTCCAGTTATTTGCACCAGACAGGCCAGTAGCGGTTGGTGACGGGTTTATTGGCAAGGTACCT
>CAIMUU010000013.1 GCA_903844835.1 uncultured bacterium
ATATTTGATGGCATTCGAGACAATATTTTGTATAACTACGCGCAATAATTTTGGGTCAGATTTTAGATTTGGAACATCGCTGGGGATATTGATTGTTAGCTTTTGACCTTTGCTATCAACCGTGTGTTTCATTTCCTCTGCCACATCTTTTACAACTGATAGAATGCTAATTGACTTCGGATTAATCTCGAATGTTCCTAGGTCGAGCCTTGAGACGTTCAAGAGGGAATTGACTAACTCGACCATTCGTTGATTGCCATGATATATCTCATTAAGGTATTCTTTTTGTTGATCATTGATGTTGCCTGCATCACCAGCGATTAGCATCTCGGCATACCAATTGATTGCCGATAGGGGCGTCCTGAGTTGATGTGAAGCCAGGGAAACGAATTCAGTTTTTGCCTTGTCAATCTCACGTTCGTGAGTCACATCACGGAATACAACAACACAACCAATAATCTTGCCATTCTTATCTTTTAATGGTGCAGCACTATCAGCTACAGAAATTTTTGTCCCATCTTTTCGAGTAATGATGGTATTTGATGCCATTTGTTGTGGTAGTCCTGTTTTAATTACATTGACTATAAAACTATCATTGGCTTCACCCGTATCTTCGGCTGAGAATTTTAGAATGTCAGAATATTTTCTGCCAATTGCTACGTCTTTAGGATAGCCTGACAAATTTTCGGCAATTGAGTTAAATATCATGATATTATAATTTGAATCAATCACAAATACGCCATCGCCAATACTATGCAAGACTGCATCAATTTTATCTTTTTCCTGGCCGACTTTGTCTTTCTCGGCTTCTATGTCTTCAAGAATATTTAGTATTGCTTTTTGCTGATCGTACATGTCGTTTTGTTTTTGAGAAATTTCTTTTGTTTGTATCTCGACCTTTCTATCGACTTCTATGCGCGAAGATACAACTGCTACGACCATTTTATTGAATGCAGCAGATAATGTTCCAAACTCATCGCTCGATTGAATGTGCGTTCTATATTCAAAATTGCCTTTTTGAATCTCTTCGGCGCCAATTTTAAGTATTTCAATTGGCCTATAGATACGGCGAGATATAAAATATGCCAAAAAGATTGACAAAGCTATTAATAAAAATCCAATTATACCAAGTTGTATCGCATGGCTATAAATTGGACCATATATTTCAGACCTATCGATCTTTACTACAATACCCCAGTCGAGACTAGGGAAGTATCTAGTAACAGCAAATATTGGCTTCCCATTATAGCCATTATTTTTTTTCAATAATTGTTCATTACCCAATAGAGCTTGTGTTGCAGCAATACTGATATCTGACTTCGGTATAATTAGTTGCACTGAATTATCGGAATATCTGGGCGGTAGAATATATGCGGCGTCACCATCACTGTTTCGATAAAATAATGTCGTTTCGCCAGTATCACCAAGACCAGAATAGTCAGTCGCTATTTTTTCAAGTTCAATGATACTTAGCTGTATCACAACATTTCCTGCAAATTCGTCGTTAATAATTAATGGTGCTGTCAAATAAACTAAACTTTGTCCGTTATTCTGGGAGATAACAATTATTTTTTTATCTGTTTTTGATATTCTTGATGTGTCTAGATTTAGTTCGGTTTTTGAACCTTCGCCGTCGCTGGTTGCAATGACAGTTGAGTCTTTATCGAGAATGTATACAGTCTCAAAATCTGAGGCTGATGATTTTGCGTCTATCGCTCTGGTTTGGATTGCCTCGGCATACTCTGAATTTTTGGTCATATTATACTGCTCGATATAATCTAACAAGCCAGTTCTTGCTGCAACTTGGGAAATTAAAGTTATATAATTATTTGTTACTGATATAATCCTGTTTTGCTGAATCGATGCGATTGCCTGCATCTTTGACTCTACA
>CAIMUU010000014.1 GCA_903844835.1 uncultured bacterium
ATCACCTTTTTTCTCGGCTTTTGTGACACCTTTTTTGCGTAACGCCTCAAGCGCCTTATCAAAATTTCCACCAGCTTCAACTAGCGCCACCTTAGCATCAGTTAGACCGATACCAGATAATTCTTTTAGCTTTTTAATATCTTCAATCGATACGCCCATCACCTATTCCTCCTTTGTATCAGTTGATTCGATTTCTTCTGCTTTGACAATTACTGGCTTAACAATTCCAGCACCTTCTGAAATAGCCTGGCTAACATAGCTCAGTAGCAATTGGACGCCCTTAATAGCATCATCATTGCCAGGGATAACATAGTCAATTAAAGATGGGTCAGCATTTGAATCTACCAAAGCTACGACTGGGATATTAAGAACATTAGCCTCTTTGATAGCGTTCATATCACCGATTACATCGATAATAAAGACTGCGCCTGGCTTGCCACCTTTTAAGTCCTTGATACCGCCATACTTAACATTCAAGTCATCAATTTCCTCTTGGAAACGTTGAACTTCAAGTTTTGAATAGCGCTTTTCAAGATCACCATTTTCCATGCGCTTTTCAAGATCTTTTAACTTCTTGATTTGCTGGTTAACAGTTGCAACGTTGGTCAAAGTACCGCCCAGCCATCTTTCGGTGACATAAGGCTGGTTAATCGCCAATGCGGCTTCTCGAACAATATCCTTAGTATGCTTTTTTGTTCCAACAAATAGAATTTGCTTGCCACTGGCCGCAACCTTCGTCAGAAAGGGCAACGCCACTTCTAGGGCTTCGACTGTTTTAGTTAAATCAATAATATGGCTATCTTGGCGCTTACTATGAATAAATGGCGCCATCTTTGGGTGCCAATGGCTAGTTTTGTGACCAAAATGTACGCCTGATTCAAACAGGGCTTTAATATCGATGACTACTGTCATAATTTTTTGAACTCCTTCCGCCCTATCGCATGATAGGGTTTATCTTCACCTACACGCCCGATTATTACCAGGAGTTTTTCGCGTAAGTTGTTTCGTTAATTAAAATACCCTATGATTATAACTTTTAAAGATACAAAAATCAATAGGTGCATATAAAATAGCACCGAGCAACAAGAATGCACAACAAAGTGATTATTATTTTATGAATATTCCAGTTGCTTAAAAAATATTACACAGGCTAAATTATGGTTACTCTTTACAAAAAGATATAAAACAGATACAATATTACAGATTATGAAAACCAAATTACACCCAACCGAATATCGCCCTGTCGTATTTAGCGACGAAACGGCCGGTTTTGCGTTCTTGACTCAGTCGACCGCACCAACCACCGAAACTATTAAATGGACCGATGGCAATGAGTACCCACTTGTCAAAGTGCATATTTCTTCCGCTTCTCACCCTTTCTTTACTGGTGAAGAAAAAATCATCGACACCGAAGGTCGTGTTGACCGCTTTAAGGCTAAGTTTGCTGCTGCCGAGGCTCGCAAAATTGCGCTTGCCAGCAAAGCCAAAAAATCAAACGCCAAAAAAGCCAAGAAATCAGCTGAATAACGCTCTTTTTTAAAGAGGCTATCGTCCAAGATAGCCTCTTTTTTGTTACAATGTAAACAAAGGATTAATTATGACTAAAATATTACTCAACCTAGAAGATCTTAAACTCGAAAAAGCCGAGCTTACTTTGTTTTTATCTTCGCCTACCGCCTACAACGACCCCAACTATACTGCTAAAAATAAACGATTCACCGAAATCGATAGAATTATTGAGAAAGCCTCTTTACGCCTGACTCTCGAAGGCCAACTGAATGAGGCGGTTGAACTTTCAAATGGTAGCGACGAACTAGCCGAAATGGCAAAAACAGAAGTTGTCGAAATTAATGATAGACTAAAAAAACTTGAAGACGAACTGTTCACGATGCTCGCCCCAAAAGACCCAAACGACGAGAAAAATATTATCGTTGAAATTAGAGCCGGTGCGGGTGGTGACGAGGCCAGTTTATTTGCAGCCGAACTATATCGGATGTATCTTCGCTACTGCGAGACCCACTCACTCAAAACCGACCTAATCAGCGAAAGCGCCAATGACACTGGTGGCTATAAAGAAGTTATTTTTAGCATAAAAGGCCCTGCCCCATATGCAAAATTGAAATTTGAATCTGGCGTCCATCGTGTCCAGCGCGTTCCGGTGACTGAATCGCAAGGCCGTATACACACCAGTACTGTCACCGTTGCAGTCCTTCCCGAAGCCGAAGAAACCGACCTGCAAATTGACCCAAATGATCTACGTATCGATATTTATCGCTCTGGTGGTCATGGTGGCCAATCTGTCAACACAACTGATAGTGCTGTTCGAATTACCCATATACCATCGGGTATGGTCGTAATTAACCAAGATGAAAAATCACAAATCAAGAACAAGCTAAAAGCCCTTGGCGTTTTGCGTAGCCGTTTGTTACAGCAAAAGATTGATGCTGAACAGGCTAAGGTTACTGCCGAAAGACGTAGTCTAATTGGCTCTGGTGATAGGTCTGAGAAAATAAGAACTTACAACTTCCCACAGGACCGTATAACCGACCATCGAATTGGCTACTCCCGAAGCAACATTCCTGCCGCTATGGATGGTGATATTGACGACTTAATTGAAGAATTACAAAATTATGAGCGAGAAATTATTGCCGCTAACGCCAGCAATTAAGGATTGGCTAGCCAAAACCTCTGGCCAATTAATAATGGCTGGGATAGACAGCG
>CAIMUU010000015.1 GCA_903844835.1 uncultured bacterium
ATGCATCACGTCTAACAGACGAATTAGGTTGGCAACCGCAAATTGACATTCATCAAACTGTTATTGATTTTGTACAATCAAAAAAATAATTAAAAGTTTTCTGGGAACGCCAATGCAATTGCTGTAATTAATGGCGTAGTATTAAACTTCCCAGCCAGTCTAAGTCCCTTAAGTTTGCTGATAGGAATAAGTTGAATTTTACCTATTGCTTCTGAAGGCTCGTGTTGTATGTCCTTGATAAATTTAGCGTTCTTGGCACGTATTATGTAATTCGTATGCTGAATTTTCGAAGGGTAAACATATAATTCGGCTAGTTGTTCAAATTCGGTCGATTCATACCCCGTTTCTTCCAGCAATTCCCTAGCGGCGGCTTGGATTGGGGTTTCATCGCCATCGATTCCACCACCTGGAAGTGTCAAAATCATTTCATCTACAGCGTATTTATATTCATCAAATATAATCAGATTGTCATCAACATCTGTTGCCACGACAATGATTCCATCAGGAAGTTTAACAATACTGTAGTCATCAATGTTTAAACCGCTGGGAAGACGGACTGAATCTTCGTATGCTTGCATGTATGGAGTATCATAAATAACACTCCGTGATATTCTATCCCATGATGAATGATTGCTATTCACAAAATCAATTTATTAAATCTTTTCAGATTCAATAGCTAAGTCGTTTTTAACCATTAACTTAACTAGCCCACGAAAATCGACTTTTCGCTTCCAACCTAATTCTTTTTCGGCCTTGGATGGATCACCCAGCAATACATCAACTTCGGCAGGACGCATAAAAGCTGGGTTTTGTTTTACATATGGATGCCAGTCATCAATACCAATTTCTTGGAACGCGACCGACAAAAAGTCTTCGATTGAATGAGTTTCACCAGTTGCTAATACGTAATCATCTGGCTTGTCCTGCTGTAACATGCGCCACATACCATCTACATAGTCACCTGCATAGCCCCAATCACGTTTTGGCCACAAATCACCTAGTT
Source organism: uncultured bacterium (assembly GCA_903844835.1). Lineage (GTDB taxonomy): Bacteria > Patescibacteriota > Saccharimonadia > Saccharimonadales > Saccharimonadaceae > UBA1547. The sequence goes on from CAIMUU010000015.1 coordinate 1,004, forward strand.
CGATATCATCCTGAAGACCAAGCTTGATACGAGCGACAGATTTAGTAATTTTACGAGTTACAAATTCGGTGCCACGGCGTTCACCTTCGTGATTGAACAATATTCCTGATACGGCAAACATGCCATAACTTTCACGATAATTTTTCGTAATCCAATAACCATACAATTTGGCAACACCATACGGACTGCGAGGGTGAAAAATAGCATTTTCGTTATAGCCTTTATCTGGGCGGTTATAATCTTTGCCTCCAAACATTTCAGATGTCGATGCTTGATAAAATCGCACCTTTTTTTCAGGATCAGTCAAACGAATCGCCTCTAACATATAAAGGACACCTCTGCCAGTGACGTCAGCTGTAAGTTGCGGATTCTTGAATGAATAGCCAACATGACTAATTGCCCCTAAATTATAAACTTCGTCTGGTTTTGATATATGCATTGCGTTAATCAAAGATGATTGATCAGTTAAATCTGCCTCAATTAAATTAACGTATGGAAATTCAGCCACAAATTTTTCCTTTTTTGGGTTGTGCTGTCCACGAATAATCCCAAAAACCTGGTAACCTTTTTGGTGCAAAAACTCTGCCAAATGACCACCATCTTGACCTGTAATGCCTGTAATTAATGCTTTTTTCTGTTTCTTAGTAGCCATTCAAATTTCTCCTCCTGAATCAGTCTAAAATTGATAGATGTACCCTATATTATATCATCGTTAACGCAAATAATCGTCTGACAATCGAACAATGTCATCTTCTGTTGACAGATTATTTGAATCCGAGTGTTGCCATATTTCAGCGACCAAAGTATAAGCTGCGACACGACCTATTAATCGATGGCGTTGTAGGGCCGTAAATTGAACAACATCACCAGCATTTACTGTTTGCACGTCACCCTCTTGGTCTGTTGGGCTTTGGTTGTAGCGACCGTCAGTTAAAAAAGCCCATCGTTCGGCCCGTCGATTGTGATATTGCCAACTAAGCCTTTGGTCTGGCGACACAATCAAGATTTTGGGGCTAAGTTCGGCCTGATCATTTCCCAGCCTGGCCTCTGTCGGGCTTAGCCCTGGGAATAAATCGGCAACAAACGAATCTGCTTCGTCGTTATCAAATTTTAGATACGCGCCCCATGGTTTTTGGTCATTTTGTTCAATCACCGTATACCCACTAGTCTCGGCACAATCCTTAATTTCTGCGACAATTTGCGATTTGCCAACTGATTCGTTGGTGTCAACGTCTGATAGTTTTTTGAATAATTCTGACATGGTTATATGCAGCTATATATCTTTCTTATAATCCACAGACTCTTATTCGCTTAGTTTTAATTCTTCGTAAATCTTTACTGCGATTAATCCAACAAAAGGCTTTTCTGTATGATTCGGCCTACATAGATCCATAGCAATATAAAGAGCTCTTTTCATTCTGTCTCTTATTATCTCTTCCGGACTTTCGTGCATCACTTCTGCAGTAGGTTCAGAAATGTTCTGATTAACCTCTTCTTGTTCGTGTAAAGTATCACCA
>CAIMUU010000016.1 GCA_903844835.1 uncultured bacterium
CAATGTCATCTACAGGCATTAATACGGTTAGTGTGCTTGCAAGGAATAAAAACGGGCTTGCTGATGTTAAAAAGTGGCTAATAGCTAATTCTGTATCTCCGGCAGTTGGTGTGGCGTCGGCATATTTTATTTCAGTTTCTAAATCGACTTTAGGCTTAATCTTATCTGTGTTCATTGGGCTATTTTTATATATTAGTGCTAGCGATCTTATTCCCGAAAGCCATCACCAACACCCAACTATTTGGACAACTATCTCGACAATAATTGGCATGCTAGTTATATTTGTTGCCGTTCAGTTTATACAATAAATTTTGTAATAAAAAAATACCTCGCTTTTAAGGGCGAGGTATTTAATTTGCATTAGGTAATTAAATTACCAGCTGCGTTGGCGGAATGATGAACCACCGCGGTCGCTATTGCCACCACGATCGTTGTTACCACCGAAGTCACGACGAGGAGGTCGGTCTTCTTTTGGACGTGCTAGACCGACGCTGATTGCTCGGCCGTCTAACTCTTTACCATCTAGCTGATCAACAGCTTTTTGGTTGTCTGATTCACTTTTGAATTCAACAAAGCCGAAGCCTTTTGAACGGCCGCTATCGCGGTCTGTGATTACTCTTGCGCTTTCAACTTCACCAATTTGCTCAAAAAAAGCTTTTAGTGTGTCATCAGTAGTAGCGTATGCTAGGCTACCGATGAATAGATTTTGCTGTGCCATAATACTTTTGGTACTCTTTTCTTCTTAAATCTGATTTTAATTTCGTCAGATCGACCGCTTATGCGACTTTGACCAAGAAGAGAGTTTACCTTTTCGCTGTGTAGCGAAGTGTAAGCGCCCGCCTTTTGCCTTTATGCGCGTGTGCTTCTGAACGCTATTATTTAAGCATAGTTTATTAAAAAATACTAGTATTAGCATAATAAAGCCTAAAAATGCTTGTGTTATATTTGCTAATGGTTGATAATACTGTTATGGCTGGTGCGCAACAAGGGGTAACCTTTGCGCTGAAAATAAAAATCAAAAACAAAAAAGTGCCCCAGGTGGGCGCGCAGCAGCCGTTCAGGGGCGTTAGCTCATTTGGTAGAGCGCTTCCATGGCATGGAAGAGGTGGTCGGTTCGAGCCCGATACGCTCCACCACAAATATTTTTTAAGTGTATAATCATAAGTATGTTGAAAAAATATATTCAGAAAAAACTTGAAAAATATGCTAAAAACTATTTTATTGAACACCCCGAAGTTAAGTTAGTTGCCGTTGCTGGAAGCATCAGTAAATCCAGCACAAAAGTAGCAATTGCAACAGTTTTATCAGAGACTTTTAGGGTTCGTATGAATGAGCACGACCTAAATAATGATTTGAGTGTGCCATTATCCATTCTCGGTATTGATTATCCAGACAATACCAAGAGTTTATTGTCTTGGATAGATGTTATCCTTGCTGCCAAAAAGCGAGTAAATGACCCGACCGACGTTGATGTTATTGTCCAAGAGTTAGGCATTAATAGAATTGGGCAGATGAGCCACTTTAGCCAGTATCTAAATCCTGATATTGGTGTGATAACGGCTGTTTCACTCGAACACATTGAGTTTTTCCAGACAATTGATGCAGTTGCCAAAGAAGAATTAGCCTTAGCAAATTTTTCAAAAATCGCCCTCATCAATCGGGACGATATTGATGGCGACTATTCCAAATATATTACTAATGCCAAGCTCGATTCTTACGGCACAAACGCAGCGGCTGAATATTATTTTATTAGTCAGAAATATTCAATTGAGGATGGGAATGTGGGGGAGCTTACTGCGCCCGAGCTGTCTGAAAAAATATCTGCCAACATCCATGTTATTGGTGAGCACACTTTGAGGCCAGCGGTTGCAGCCGGGGCAGTGGCGGTGAAATTAGGAATGTCGGTAGCCGATATTTCGAAAGGCCTTCAAAAGATTCGCCCTATTCCTGGATGTATGAATCCGCTTCGTGGTATCGAGGAATCGATAATAATTGACGATACTTATAACTCAAATCCACTATCGGCCGATTCATCTTTGCGTGCACTTTATCAGATAGATTCGCCACAGCGAATTGCCGTGCTGGGTAGTATGAATGAGCTTGGTGATATCTCGGAGTTGGAGCACAAAAAGCTGGGTGAACTATGCAACCCTAGCGAATTAGCCTGGGTCATAACGGTTGGCTATATGGCTGAGAAATTCTTGGCGACGGCAGCCGAGGCTAGGGGGTGTAAGATAAAATGCTTTAGAAATTCGGCGTTGGCTGGCAAGTTCGTTAAGGGTATTATTGAACAGGGTGCCGTAATTTTATTTAAGGGCTCTGAGGGGAATATATTTCTGGAAGAGGCTGTCAAAGAAGTTTTATTATCGAGTGACGATGAATCAAAGCTGGTTCGTCAGTCGGTCGCTTGGCTAGCTAAAAAAACTGAATTTTTTAAAAAAAGTAGGGGGAAAATAAAATGAGAAAAAGTATCGTTGCTGTACATAAAAGATATAAAAAACTGAAACTATCAAGGCTTAAAAAGACGGTCAAAATATTGATTGATTTTTTGGGTATATTAATTCTTTGGCGAGGTGCTTGGGGGTTATTCGATATTTTCATATTTCCTGGTAACCAGCTATACAGTTACGTAGCTTCAATTATCATTGGTGTTATATTAATAACAATTGATGGAGATGGCCTAAGTGATTTAGAGGGTGGTCGTTGACGCAATAACAAGTAATTCTCGCTACGATTGTTCAAGTTTGGTATACTAAGTCATTATGAAACGCTACAATCCGAGTGAAATCGAGCCAAAATGGCAAAAAATCTGGGAAGACAAAAAAGTTAATCAAGTTGACGTCGATTTAACTCG
>CAIMUU010000017.1 GCA_903844835.1 uncultured bacterium
ACTTGGTTATACGGGTACTGGCCAAAGTACACCTTCCAACCAAAAACGAACTTTAACCTTAACTAATGGCGAAGTTATTTGGGATATGTCAGGCAATGTCTATGATTGGACAGCTGGTACAATTGCAGGCTCTGCTCAACCAGGCCTAGCTGGTGAAGTAGCCTATGCATGGAAGCAATGGAATAATGCTTCTTTATTGCAAAACGGCCTACCAACCAATTCTATGCCAGCCTCTACTGGCGTAGCTGGTATTACTTGGAACTCATCAGCTGGAGTTGGACAAATCTACAGTAACTACGGTGAAGTTGGGACGCGCGCCTTTCTTCGTGGTGGCGGTTGGTCCGGTGGTGGCTACGCTGGGGTTTTGGGCTTGTATTTGGGCGACTCGGCTAGCAGTACGAACACGATCATCGGTTTCCGAGTTTCCCGGTAAGATATAAGTTTTTTATATCCCATTTTCTAAAATAATTTGCTATAATTATCAACATATTTGTTACTAAAGGAGGTGTTATTTTATCATGACTAAATTAAAACGAATCTGGTTATTCCGCGAAGGTAATGCCAAAATGCGCGACGAACTTGGTGGCAAGGGCGCTAACTTGGCCGAGATGAACAATATTGGTTTGCCAGTACCTGCTGGTTTTACGATTACAACTATGACCTGCAATGAATATACCGATTTGGGTGGCAAGATGCCGGTTGGTTTAATGGACGAAGTCAAAGTCGCTTTGGCTGATGTTGAAAAAGCCATGAGTAAAAAGTTGGGTGACCCAACGCAACCACTGCTTGTTTCGGTGCGTTCTGGCGCTAAATTTTCGATGCCTGGAATGATGGATACGGTCTTGAATTTGGGCCTTAATGACGTTGTGGCCGAAGCTTTAATCAAGATGACCGGCAATCCCCGATTCGTCTATGACTCTTACCGACGTTTTTTGATGATGCTTTCGGACGTGGCTTTTGCAACTGAGAAAAACAAGTTAGCAAAACACGATTTTGAGCATATTTTTTATGAGCTCAAAACTAAACTTGGTGCAAAAAATGACATGGATGTTTCGGCCGATGGCCTTAAGGAATTAGTTGGTCTATACAAAGCTCACATTGCCAAAGAATTAGGCCGTGAATTCCCTCAGGACGTTTACGAACAACTCCAAATCGCCATCGAAGCCGTATTTAAATCTTGGAACAATGAGCGCGCTAAAGTCTATCGTCGCAAAGAAAAAATTGCCGACAGTCTTGGTACTGCCGTAACTGTTCAGACCATGGTATTTGGTAACATGGGTGACGATTGTGGTACGGGTGTTGCCTTTACGCGCGACCCAGCAGTTGGTACTAAGCAGGTCTTTGGTGAATATTTGATGAATGCCCAGGGCGAAGATGTTGTGGCCGGTGTTAGGACGCCTATGCCAATCTCGGATTTGGCGACTGAAAACCCAGCAATTTACAAAGAATTTACCGATATTTGCACCAAACTCGAAAATCACTACAAAGACGTTCAGGATATTGAATTTACTATCGAACATAACAAGCTGTTCATCTTGCAATGTCGCTCGGGCAAACGCTCTGGCGCTGCTGCTGTCAAGATTGCGGTTGATATGGTCCACGAAGGTTTGATTGACAAAAATACGGCGATTACGCGTATCACAGCCGAACAACTTGACCAATGTTTACATCCAGTTATTAAACCAGGCACTAAATATGATGTTATTGCCAAAGGCTTGCCAGCTGGTCCAGGTGCTGCAACTGGTATTGCTGTGTTTGACGCTACCAAAGCTGCTGAACTTGGCAAGGGCGGCAAAGGCCAACACGTTATTTTGGTCCGTGCTGACACTAGCCCAGATGACTTAAAGGGAATGTTGGCATCAGAAGGTGTCTTGACCGAGCGTGGTGGTATGACATCACACGCTGCCCTGGTCGCCCGTGGTTTTGGTATCCCAACTGTAGCTGGCTGTTCAACAATTAAAGTTGACGACAAAAAGCGACAATTTACAATTGGCGACAAGACGATTCGCGAAGGTGATCCAATCTCGCTTAATGGTGCATTAGGTGAAGTTATTGACGGTACGGTTGCTGTGGTTGACCCAGAATTAACTGGCGAATTTGGTGAATTAATGACTTGGTCTGATGAGGTCCGTCGTCTGCACGTTCGGGCTAATGCCGATACGCCAGCTGACGTTGCCTTGGCTGTTAAATTTGGTGCTGAAGGCGTTGGTTTGTGCCGAACTGAACACATGTTCTTTGCCAGCGACCGCCGTCCAATTGTTCAAGCCATGATTATGGCCGAAACAGATGACGAGCGCCAAGTCGAACTCGACAAATTACTCGTCTTCCAGCGCAAAGATTTCGTTGAAATGTTCACTGCCCTAGCTGGTCGACCAGCCACGATTCGTTTGATTGACCCACCACTTCACGAATTCTTGCCTAACCTCGAGGATTTGATTGAAGAAGTTGCTATTGCCAAGGCAAATGGTAAAGTCGATGCCGACAAAGAGATAATGTTGGCAAAAGTTCGTTCAATGCACGAAGTCAACCCAATGATGGGCCTACGTGGTTGCCGTTTGTCGATTGTATTCCCACAAATTGTCGAGATGCAAACTCGCGCGGTACTAGAAGGTGCCATTGAGGCCAGTAAATCTGGCGTGACTGCTCTGCCCGAGATAATGATTCCACTAGTTGGACATGTCAACGAGCTAAAGTGGATTCGCGAAAAACTCGATGCCTTTGCAACTGAAATTGTTAAAAAATCTGGTTCCAAGATTGACTACAAATTCGGTACGATGATCGAGATTCCACGCGCTGCCCTGACGGCTGACAAAATCGCTGAACACTCTGAATTCTTCTCGTTTGGTACTAATGACCTCACTCAGATGACGTTCGGCTTTAGTCGTGATGACTCTGACAGGTTTTTGAAGCCTTATGTCGAGCAAAAGATTTTGCCAGGCGATCCATTTGAGTCAATCGACCAAGATGGTGTCGGCCAATTAATGGAAATGGCAATTGCCAAGGGCCGTTCGGTGAAGCCGGAGCTCAAGATTGGTATTTGTGGCGAACACGGTGGCGAAGCAAATTCAATCGCCTACTGTCACAAGATCGGTCTAGATTATGTCAGCTGTAGCCCTTACCGCGTGCCAATCGCCCGCCTAGCGGCTGCTCAGGCTAACCTAGCCGCCAGCGAGCGCGATAAGTAAATAAACACGGTCAATAAATAATACGCCACTGATAAATCGGTGGCGTATTTATTTTTATTCCCATTGCATCTGCAAAATTACTATGCTATAAGTGTCTTATGAGTAATCATAAGTTAATTTCAATTAGCCCACTCGCCGTTACAGATAATGGCGTCTGTATGTCATGGGCGCTAAACGAAATAGACTTATCAAGTAAATAACAGACAAAAATTATTTTGCTAGGTAAGTCTCCGACAAGGGAGACTTTTTTAAAACTAAAAATTAGTAAACCACCGGGGACTTGCCTGGCTGCGTAAAAGCAGCTGGAACATTTACATTTCAAGATTTAATAAAAGAAAGGAAGGGACGAAAATGATTAAGTTAAGAACAAGCCTAAGGTTAATCCAAGCGGAAGTGGTGATTACTGGCGTACTAATCGCGATGCCTATCATGGTCCCCTTTTATAATTCAATCGGGATGAATCAAGGGCAAATTGGCCTCAGCCAAGCATTGTTTACTGTGGCGCTTTTGTTGCTGAATATTCCAACTGGTTGGATTGCCGACAGATTTAGTCGCAAGATAAGCAACGCTTTTGGGGATTTCGGTTGTGCGGTGGCTTTAATTCTCTACTCTCAGGCAACTGGTTTTGCTGATGTGGTCTTGTGCGAAATATTGTTCGGGCTGACCATGGCATTTAGTAACGGTGCTGACGGAGCGTTAATCAAAGGTCATACTGACAGGCTCGACAAGTCTGGAAAATTGCTCCATCGCATTAGTTCATCAAATGCTATTTGGCGACCAATCGCCCAGATTGTTGCTTTGGTAATTGGTGGGCTAATTGGGGCATCAAATCCCAGGTTGGCAATTGCTATTTCGGCTATCCCCTATTTCATCGGGACAATTATCTCGTTGTTTATCAGGGAAGAAGGTGCACGGTTAGTTAGTCAGCACAAAAACCCAATCAGAGATATGGTAAGGGTTGTAAAAGAGACGGTCTTGACCAGTTCAAGACTGCGCTGGATGATGCTGGCCTATTCGCTGGGAATGAGAATCACCCATGTGATGATTTGGGCCTTAACGCCAGTTCTGATTTTTGCAGGCGTCCCTTTACCGATTGTGGCGGCTGGCTGGATTCTTAATTCACTGGCAACTACATTGGGTGCGATGATTGCAAAGAAGTTTGCTAGACGATTCAAAAGGTGGGTCAGATTCGCTTTGCCGGCCGCAATGGTGCTTTCGGCGCTGACGGTTATGAGCCTCAGCTTGAACATCTTTACGGTTTGGTTGTATGCGGTTTTGGGTCTGGCGCTAGGTTGGAATTCGGCAACATTAAAACCGATGTTGCAAGAAGAAATTCCTGCCAGTACTCAAGCGACTGCGTTG
>CAIMUU010000018.1 GCA_903844835.1 uncultured bacterium
AAATATTATGGATATTGTAACTATAGGTGCGGGCTTGGCTATCAACCTGAGGTATATCTATTTTTTTGGCCTAGTTTATATATTATTGATGCTCTATCCTCAATACAAAAAAATATTTTTTAAGATTGGTATCTCTGGAGCGTTGATAGTGTTGATATTTGCGATACTTCAGGTTTTTGTTTTGCCAAATGACGTTCTTAAATTCCTTGGATATAATAGTCAAACAATAGCTCCGTTTTTAACGGTAGACCAAAACTATGATTTTATTAGGATAAATAGTACTTTACGGGGTCCAAATCCATTAGGGGCCTATGCCGTCATTGTTATCACGCTGACGGTGTCGCTAATTGTAAAGATAAAAAAAAGTGATTTGGTTAAGTGCTGGCCGTTAATTGCAATATTGTCGCTTGGGGGTCTGGTCGCCCTTATCTATAGTTATTCTCGTAGCGCTATGGTCGCGGTTATTGTCGCCATCTTAACCGTATTGATTGCCGTATTATATAAGAAGATTTCTGGGAAAATATGGCTGCTGGGGGTTGGGTTATTATTAGCGCTAATTAGTGGTCTTTATCTATTATTCGGAAATAGTTATTATTTTTCAAATGTGTTCTTACACGAGAACCCGGGCAGTAGTAGTCTTTCTAGCTCCAACGTGGAGCACATCGGGTCGCTGCAGGATGGGTTTAGGCAGCTACTTGCTCAGCCTTTTGGTGCCGGTATTGGGACTACGGGCTCGGCGTCGCTATATGGTAGCCAGCCAGAGATAATAGAAAACCAGTATCTCTTTATCGCTCATGAATCTGGTTGGTTTGGTTTGGTCCTGTTTTTGTTTATTTTTGTATCAATTTTAAAGAAGCTTTGGCAAGGCAAGGATGATTGGCTAGTAATTGGTGTTTTTGCTAGCGGTATTGGCCTAGCACTTATCGGCCTAGTATTGCCAGTATGGGTTGATGACACCGTGTCGATCATTTGGTGGGGTATGGCCGCCGTTGCTCTATTTGTTAAGTTCGAAAAAAAAATATAATACTGCGCTAGTTGACATAACAATGCGAGTCATCTATCGTTTGATTATCTATGCGCATTAGTGTAATGCTAGCGTTTATAGATGCCAATTTGACATAGGCTGAGACTTTTTAGTCTCAATATCGCCGTAAGGTATTGAAAAGGGGGGGAGAGCAGAAATGGTCAGGATGAATAGTTTTAAGGGCAAGTCTTGGTGGACCGACCATGGAATTTTTGGCACCGATACTATACTCTATCATCTTATGGTTTGTCTATTGTTTGTGTTTCGCGCCCTGTTGGTCAGCGCTATCATCATGGGCATCATCATTGTTCTACATTCAATAATCTTTGGGCCTTTATAGGCCTGCCAATGTCTTGTTGGATAGAGCTTCGGATTAATTTCTGGGGCTCTTTTCAATTTAAAATTTCTATCACTGCTATAATTAACTTATGAATGAACGCTCAAGTAAGCGCCAACGCGAATTATTAAATTTTGTCGACGGCTTTATCCAGGGCCATGGCTATGGCCCAAGTTATCGCGAAATTATGCGCGCCCTTGGCTACAAATCGGTTTCAACTGTGGCAGTTCATGTTGATGGGTTACTAGCAAAAGGTTATTTGCGCAAGCATGACCGATCAGCCAGGTCGCTTGAGGTTGTAACGACCCATTTGGAAGACGCGCCAGTCCATAGAGGGCCAACGCCGGCTCAGGAGAAGTGGCTAATAAATTCTGTCACGACAAAGTTTGATTTGCTTGATGAGTCAAACAACCCCGAAACCCTAGACGAACTATACGTCCTAGTCGGAGCACTTAAAATACTTGGTCTGCAGGGTGCACATGTCGCCATGAAGACTCGTTTAGCGGCATATCTTAAGAAAAAAAATAGCACTGAATCAGATTAGGCCTATCTGTTTACGCTTTGATTTGTTCGTGATAAAATAAGCATAATAATTAAGGAGAATCTTAAATGAAACGAAGAAGTCCGATTGCAGTTTTGCTACTAGGGGTTTTTACGGCTGGTATTTACATGTTATTTTGGCTTGTTAAGACAAAGGGCGAAATGAACAGTAAGGGTGAAAAAATACCAACGGCCTGGATTTGGCTAATCCCATTTGTTGGGACTCTTTGGTGGATGTGGAAATATTCTGAGGGTGTTGGCCATGTTACCAATAATAGTATCAGTGGTATTGTAGCCTTTTTGTTCTTGTTTTTACTTGGTCCAATAGGCCAAGCAATAATTCAAAATTCATTTAACAAAATTACCGAATCAGTTGCTAATGCGCCAGTCGAGACAGCAAATGTCCAGCCAGAAATGGCTAATACTACTGAGCCAGTTATGGAACCAGTTGCTGACGCTCCGGTTCAGCCTACCTATTCTCAGCCAGTTGTTGAGGCCCCTGTGTCACCAGCATATACGCAGCCGATTCTTGATTCTGCTCCAGTAGAGCCAGCTGTTGATGTCGCTTCAGCGCCTACGATGACGCCTCCGCCAGTCGAGCCAACTAGTACGCCATACGGTCCATCCGCTGTCTAGCCAAGTTGGCCATCGATTATGTCTAGCACTCGGGTTCGAAAATTAATTGGGTGTTAGGCGTATTGTGTTTGTATGGATAA
>CAIMUU010000019.1 GCA_903844835.1 uncultured bacterium
CAAAAGGAAATTGCGAGTTACCATGTCTGAATTACCAGAGAAACAAGTTAAAAGATTGCATTCTTTAATTTCTGAAGCTGAAATTAATCTTGCAGCCGCCAAAGAACTGCTTATTAGTATTATTGGTGATAATGGAGCAATTATCACTCCACATACCTGCGCCAATGCCGATGCAAGAGGAAAGGTTGTTGAAGGTGTCTTTGACGGCCAAAAAATGGCCGGGCCTGACGGCAAAGAATACCCAGTACCAGCCAATTACGCCAGCAAATCTAAACTAGTCGAAGGTGATATTCTAAAATTAACTATTACTGACGATGGCAGTTTTGTCTACAAACAAATTGGCCCAACTGAGCGCAAGCAAATTATCGGAACGCTTGTCCAACACGATGGTGCCTATTATGTCGAAACTAATGGTCGCGAATACCGCATCCTACTTGCTAGCGTCACATATTTCAAAATCAATGTTGGCGATCAAGTTACGATTATTGTTCCAGTTGATAACCCAGATGCCATTTGGGCCGCTGTTGAGGCTGCGTTATAAATTTAGTAGATCTTAGATTATAGATTTTAGATTTTAGTATTAATTCAAATATTATTTTGAGCTTCTTTAAGTGTGCCTAGCTGTTTATGGCCAAATGTCGGGCATGAATCCTTCTAGAATCTTTAATCTATAATCCAAAATCTACTTGATATTTTAACCAAAAGCGCTATACTAAACTTAGTTCAAGAGGTGAAAACAAAAAGGTTTTTTAAAAGGGGAAATAAACATGGCAAAAATCCATTTTAAATATGGAGCTATGAATAGCGGTAAAAGCGACACGCTTATTAAAACTGCTTACAATTATATAGAAAATGGCCTCGGTGTTATTATTATCAAACCTTCAATTGACACAAAGGGTGGCAAATTTATTGTAACTAGAAGTGGCAATAAAATGGCGATTAACATATTATCAACGTCGGATACTGATATTCGCCAGGCTGTAAAGACTTTCGCTAAAAAATCAAAGCTCAAAATACTATCTTGTATTTTGATTGATGAGGCCCAGTTTTTAACAGCAAAGCAAGTCGACCAACTTTATGATATTGCAAAGATTGATAAAGTATCTGTAATTGCATACGGACTCCGGGCTGACTTTAAAACTGAATTATTTCCAGGAAGCAAAAGACTATTTGAAATCGTTGATAACATTGAAAAACTTCCGACCATGTGTCTGTGTGGGTCTCAGGCTGAATTCAATTGCCGAATGGATAATGGCAAATTTGTGTTTGAGGGCGACCAAGTTGCAATAGATGGCGACAAAACTACTACATATCGCTCACTCTGTGGGGCTTGCTACAAAAAAGAAAAAGCCCTAAATCATTCTAAAACACAACATTCGACCAAGCCAATCAAGCGTATACTTAAAGAAAAAGAGGGGGAATAATCACAATGCCAAAAGCATTGTATCGTAAGTATCGCAGTAAGACACTCGATGAAGTTATCGGCCAAAAACATATTACCGATATTTTATCTCGAGCAATTTCTCAAAACCGCATTTCTCATGCCTATTTATTTACTGGACCGCGTGGCGTTGGCAAAACTTCAGTTGCCCGTATTTTAGCCCATCAAATTAACGACCTCATTTACGACGAAGACGCAACGAATCTAGACATTATTGAGATTGACGCTGCTAGCAATAATGGGGTCGAGGATGTCCGTGATTTACGCGAAAAGGTTCAAATTGCACCTGTTTCTGCAAAGAAAAAAGTCTACATTATCGATGAAGTCCATATGCTATCGAAAGCCGCCTTTAACGCATTACTCAAGACGCTCGAGGAGCCACCAGAACATATCGTCTTTATTTTGGCCACAACAAATGTCGAAAAGCTTCCAGCTACGATAATTAGCCGAACTCAACGGTTTAATTTCCGACCAATCATGACCGAAGACGCAATCAAACACTTAGCATATATCGCAAAACAGGAAAAAATCAAAATTGATGATAGTGCCTTAAAATTGGTTGCCGAACGAAGTGATGGAAGTTTTAGAGACAGTATTAGTTTGCTCGACCAGCTATCAAGCTTAATTGATAGCACCTCAGACCAATCAATCACGACAAAGCTAATTGAAGATACTTTGGGCCTTACGTCGATTGACGTGGTTGGCCAACTCATATCTGCTATTGAATCGCATGACCTACCACTTGTAATTTCGCTACTAAATAACACCTACGACGAAGGGATTAGCAGTATCGTCCTAGTTAACCAATTGACCGACTCAATCAGCCAACAAATTGCCGAAAAGCCTCAACTGCTACCACTTCTAGATGCGCTGATTGATGTTGCCAAAAACCCACAACCTCAGTTAAAGCTCCTAAGTGTTCTTGGAGCCGCAGCTACACCAAAGCCAGCCCCAAAATCACTTGCTTTATCTTCGCCAGTATATGAGGTTAGCGCCTCAATCGCCGAACTAGAAAAACTAGCCGTAAAGGACAATCCAGCCAAAGCATTATCTAAGAAAAAGGCTATTAACAGTAGCAACCTTGCAAATGAGGTGGCACCTAGTTCCTCGGCGTTTGACTGGGCAAAACTGCTTGAATATACTCGTCAAAACTTTATTGCGCTCTTTAGTGTGTTGTCAAAATGCAGTTACGAGTTAGCGGGCAATGAACTAACACTATACACCGGTAGCAGATTTTACAAAAACAAACTAGACGACACCAAATACACTCCACTACTAGCAAAATGCCTTCAAGATATTGGTATTTATGGACTAACTGTCCACACGCTTCCCACAACTCTTCCACCCAAGGATAGCCAGGCTGCCGCGATTACTGCTATTATGGGCGGAGGAGAAGAGGTTTCAATAGACCTCGCATAATAACAGATGGCTAATAAAGAAATTGCTGTTGGAAAAGTCCCGCCACAAAGCATTGATGCCGAGAAAAGCTTGCTTGGTGCTGTTTTAATTGACGAAGAAACATTAGCCGATATTTCTGAACACGTCACCGTAAAAGATTTTTATGAAAAACGCCATTCAATAATATTTGGTGGCATGATGAGTCTGTACGAAAAGCATCGACCAGTTGACCTTCTGACGCTGACTGAGGAATTAAAGCGCAAAAAAGAACTTGATACTGTCGGCGGTTCGACATATCTAACTGAATTAACGAATTATGTTCCAACTGCCGCCCATGCCGAGGCTTATGCTGAGCTTGTCGCCCAAAAGGCCGTTAGGCGTCGTTTAATCAAGGCCAGCGGTGAGATATCAGAATTAGGCTATGACGAAGAAACCACAACCCAGGAACTACTCGAAAAAGCCGAAGCTGAACTTTTTTCAGTAAGCGACCAATCACTAAAGCAAGATTTAGTTAGTATTGAAAGTATCTTGACCGAAAGCTTCGACAGAATGGAAGAGTTACACCGCAACAAAGGTGCATTGCGCGGTGTCAGAACTGGCTATCACGACCTTGATAATATGACGGCAGGACTTCAAAAAAGTGATTTAATTATTCTGGCCGCTCGACCGGCCATGGGAAAAACCACTCTAGTTACGAACTTGGCTTATAACGTTGCGACCATCGCCAAACAGCCGGTTTTGTTTTTTAGCCTAGAGATGAGCAAAGAGCAACTAGTCGACCGTATGTTAGCCGATGCGGCTGGAGTTGATGCCTGGAACATCCGTACCGGAAACTTATCTGACGAAGACTTTAGCAAATTATCTGAAGCGATGGGCGAACTAGCCGAAGCGCCAATCTTTATTGACGATACCCCTGGCTTGTCTGTACTTGAAATGCGCACCAAGGCCAGGCGCGCTATGCACGAACAACCGCTTGGTCTTGTAATAATCGACTACCTTCAGTTGATGCAAGGTAGTGGCAGTAGTAACAACTATGCCAACCGAGTCCAAGAGGTGAGTGAAATATCACGAGGCTTAAAATTAATTGCCCGCGAACTTAATGTGCCAGTTATTGCCCTAAGCCAGTTGTCACGCTCTGTTGAGTCGCGCAGTCCACAAATTCCACAGCTGGCCGACCTTCGCGAATCTGGCTCTATTGAGCAAGATGCCGATATTGTTATGTTTATTTACCGCGAGGCATACTACAACCCCGAAACTGAACGCGAAAACATTACTGACCTTATTATCGCTAAGCACCGAAATGGCCCAACTGGCAAAATCGAGCTTTACTTCCACCCAGAAAGACTCCGTTTTATGTCACTTGACCGTAAACACGATGACTAATCCTATAGCGACCTTTAGCCAACCTGGCACGTGTTATAATTATAGCCAAGTATGTACATAGGCAAACACAAAATCACCGAGCTTTTTCTATATAGATGGCGATTCATAATTGGCTATAGCCTTGTTGGAATTAGCCTAATTGGTGCACTATTTTTTGTTGGAAATTATCTTCCCGGTAGTATATCAAATCAAGAGATGGAATCTGTCATAAAAAGTAGCTCACTTAATTTATCTAGTTTGAATTCTGCCGATATTACAAATCTTCCGTATCACTTACTACAACACGCCAGCATAACTTTGTTTGGCGTCACCAATTTAAGTATCAAACTGCCTTCTTTACTGCTAGCATTATTGTCAATTGTCGGCATCATTTTTATCCTAAGACGCTGGTTCAAACCAAGTGTCGGCATCCTAGCTTCACTAGTAGCTATAACGACTGGTCAATTTTTATTTATTGCCCAAGACGGCACGCCAACCATACTGTTTTTATTTTGGCCAGTTTGCTTATTGCTGCTAGCCACTCTGATTTCATACCAAAAAAAGCTCAGGCTGCTTACTGTCTTAGGTTTTTTTATTACTGCGGCTCTCAGCATGTACACCCCACTAAGTATTTACCTAATTGTCGCATTTGCCGTTATTATGATTCTTCACCCTCATCTACGCTGTCTAATCAAGCAAGTTCCACAAGTACCATTGGTTCTTGGGATAATTTTTACGGCCGTGATTATCACGCCGTTAGTAGTCTCTGTCATCGGCCACCTCAGTCTTGGCTTTACGCTACTTGGCATACCGTCACATATGCCAAATTTTGACTCCAACTTAGTTTCGCTTGGTGCCGAATTCTTTGGTTTTGTTAAGCCTGGTGGTCTAACAATAATGACACCCTTCTTTGAGCTTGGCTCAATGCTACTAATTGCTGTTGGTATTTTCTATGTAATCAAGACACGCGTAACCGCAAAAAACTATATCATTATGCTATGGACAGCCTGCTTAATACCACTAATTATTATTAATCCCGTCTATTCTAGCATCATGTTCCTTCCGCTTGTTTTACTACTTACTGCTGGACTTGGTACTCTACTTTATTATTGGTATGATCTTTTCCCAAATAACCCATACGCCAGAATTGGTGGCTTGATACCGGTAGTTATTTTTGTGACAGTTTTAATATTTTCAGGAGCTAGCCGATTCATTTTTGGCTATGAATTTGACCCCAGTATTGTCACGAACTTTTCGAATGACCTACGAATCATCCCCGCTGACACAAAATTTCTTGTCGTAGCCGATTCCGAACTAGATTTTTACAATATTGTCTCGGACCATAATCATCAATATACCGTATCGACCAACCCAGCCGGCGAAAGTTTCGTCGCAACCCACAAAGCCCACCAAGATTTTGAAGGCTACACCGTTGATCGAATCATTACTTCTTCGCTCAATAACGACAGCGACCGATTTTACTTATACACAAAGACTAGCATTTGACGTATACTAAAGATATAACAGTTATTTACTAAGGAGTATGAAAATGGCATTTGACCAAATCAAAATGATGAATAATCTACGCAAGGCCCAGAATGAACTAAAAAAAGAAATCATTGAAGTTGAATCTGGCGATGGCGCAGTTGTTATTCAAGTTACTGGTGAGCTTAAAGTTAAAAAAGTTAATATTGATCCAAAGAAAATTGACCTCGATGATATCGAGCAACTTGAACACTGGCTTGAAATCGCTTTACGAGATGGTCTTGCCAAGGCTCAAGAAGTTGCAGCCGCTAAAATGAAGCCTCTTATGGGTGGCCTAGGTAGCCTTGGGCTATAGGAGACCGATTTGTCCCAACTATTACCACTAGCACTAGTTAACGCCATAGATGAACTTGGACGACTTCCTGGAGTCGGCTCGCGCACAGCCGAACGCTATGCCTATTTTTTGTTGCGTGCCGATCACCACATCAATGAAAATATCGCCAGCGCTATCTCCAAACTACATAGTGGAGTCAAAGATTGCCCAGTTACATTTGCGTTAATTGATGCCAGTGAAGACTTATCTGAATTATATAGCGACCCATCACGGGACAAAACAACAATTGCCGTTGTCGAAGAGCCACTTGATATTATTGCTCTGGAGCGTACTGGTAAATACAAGGGGACGTATCATGTACTAGGTGGAGCAATTAGCCCAATTGACGGCATTGGACCCGACCAACTGCACATTCCAGAATTAATTAATCGAATCAAAAATGACAATGTCCAAGAGGTCATTATCGCCACTAATGCCAGCGTAGAAGGTGAGTCAACCGCTTTATTTTTGCAACGACACATCATTGACTCGGGTATTACAGTTAAGTTGACCAGGCTAGCTCGTGGTATACCAGTTGGAGTTGATTTGGAATACGCCGGTCAAATTACACTAACTCACGCCCTAGAAGGCAGAGGAGCTTTTTAATGTACGAATCTGCCAAAAATTTAATCGAATCTGCCAAAAATATTATTATAATCCAGGCCGAGAATCCGGATGGCGACTCACTTGGTGGCGCCCTGGCTCTTGAAGAAATATTGAGCGATTTAGGCAAAAAAGTTTTGCTATATTGCCCAATTGAAATACCAAAATATCTACGCTACATCAAGGGCTGGGACAGGGTTATTGGTGATTTTGACACTTCTTTTGATATGGCAATTATTGTTGATACGACCGCCGATGTCTTAATTTCAAAGGTTCTTGAAACACCAGGTGTTCGGCATTTTCTCGAAACTCATCCAGTCCTTGTTATCGACCATCACGTCACTAAATCAAACCTTAGTTTTGAGCATAGCTTACTGACCGAAGAGGCTGTTGCAACTGGCGAAATTATATACGACTTAGCCGACAAATCCGGTTGGACAATTAACCAACAAGCCGCCGAAGATATGATGATAGCTATTATGAGCGATAGTCTTGGCTTAACAGTCCAAGGCGTTACTCCTCGAACATTTCTAACGGCCAGCAAATTAGCTGAGCTTGGCGCCAGTAACGCCGTAATTGAATCACGTCGTCGTGAGCATATGAAGAAATCTGCCGAAATATTAAAATATAAGGGTATTTTAATTGAAAGAATTGAGTATTTTTTGAATGGCAAATTAGCTTTAATTCATATCCCATTTGAAGATATTCAGCAATATAGCGATCAATATAACCCTAGCGTACTAGTGCTTGATGAAATGCGCCTAGTTGAAGGGGTTGAGATTGGCGTTGCCATTAAAACATACCCAGACGGCAAGTTGACCGGCAAACTCCGAAGCAACCTCCCGATATCCTCAATGGTTGCAGGCTATTTTGGTGGCGGTGGCCACGAATATGCCGCAGGCTTTCGGGTTTATGAAACTCTTGATAAAATGATGCCAGAATTATTATCGGCAGTTGACAAGGTATTAAAAGAGTATCAATCCAATGACGCTAAAACTATATAACACCCTAACTGGTCACATCGATGAGTTTGCATCTATCGTACCTAATAAGGTGACTCTATATACTTGTGGCCCAACAGTTTATAAAACTCCACATATCGGCAACTGGGCGGCATATATATTTTGGGACATACTTGTTAGGACACTAGTTGCCAACCACTATGATGTCAAACGAGTAATGAATATTACTGACGTTGGACATCTTGTTAGCGATGCTGACGAGGGCGAGGACAAATTAGCCCAAAACGCCAAAGTCGAAGGTAAA
>CAIMUU010000020.1 GCA_903844835.1 uncultured bacterium
ACCCCGGTCCGAAAGGTAAGATATTATTTATCTACAAGTATAGTCTAGCTTAAATTTTAATGACACCAAGGCTATAGGCTAAACAAAAAACGCCCTGGGCAGTCACGCAATAATATTTCCAAAATTGGCGTTGCAGCCCACCAATTCGTAAGCGACATACGTATAACACCCCACTACCTCTATGTCGCCTGGGTAATAGGATGGCTCAGATTAAATCCGGGCTGTTGCTAAAGTAGGCATTTGAAAGGCACTGGCAAAACCAGATGCGATCTCAGACACAAAACTTTTTGCTTTTGCAATAAATGTTGCAATTAAATTGTGTACATAACGAGTACGTTCGACTTGCAAAATAATATGTTAAAATCCTCTCGTCGAAAGCTATAGTCAGCCCCAACGTAGCCTGTTAATCATATCATATATTGCGAATACTTACCAGTCATGCTTAAATTGAGCTTATGGTTGCCAGAATTATAACAGTTGCGCCAATTGGCTACGAAGGAGCAATTATTGAAGTAGAGTGTGACGCTACCAAGTCGCTTCCTTCTCTACAAATTGTTGGTCTTGGCAACAAAGCTATAGATGAAGCCAAAGAACGCGTCAGAAGTGCGATCAATAACTCAATGCTAGATTTCCCTAAGAAGAAAATAATAATAAACCTTGCCCCCGCCGAGCTACCAAAAGATGGTGCACATTACGACTTACCAATCGCTCTCGCAATCCTGTGTGTGAGTGGTCAATTACAGCAAATAGAACTTGATGGGGCTGTTTTTGCTGGCGAGTTAGCACTGGATGGGAATCTGCGCCCAATTAAAGCGGCAATTAATATCGCTCAGATAGCCCGAGAGTCTGGCTATAATAATTTATACTTGCCACAGTCAAATGTAAGTCAAGCAGGTTTAATAGATGGTATGAATATATATGGCGTATCTTCCATAAAACAATTATATCTACACCTTAAGAAAGAAAAAATAATCATACCATACGCCAGAAGCCCCTTAGAATGCTCTGTGGCACACATTCTATCCCCGCCCACCCTAGATGACATCAAAGGGCAAGAACAGGCCAAGCGAGCCCTCATTATAGCCGCAGCTGGCCATCACAACATATTGTTGTCCGGGACGCCTGGGACCGGCAAGACAATGCTTGCGAAAGCACTTGTCAACCTATTGCCAGATCTAGCCCCGGAAGAACAATTGTCAGCAACTAAAATTCACAGCCTGGGCAATAAAATAAACGGGGAAATCATTAGCAGACGACCTTTTAGGTCACCACACCATACGGCAAGTCTAATATCAATCGTAGGAGGTGGGATACAGCCAAGGCCAGGCGAAGTTAGCCTTGCTCACACGGGTGTATTATTTTTGGACGAGATGCCAGAATACTCAAGATCAATTCTTGAGTCACTAAGACAACCACTAGAAGATAAAAAGATCGACATCAGTAGAGCAAACGGACACGTAACATACCCTGCTGACTTTATGTTAGTCGGGACAATGAACCCCTGCCCATGTGGGTATTTTGGAGACAAAATAAAAGAATGCGCCTGCACGAGCACACAAATTATTGCCTACCAGAAAAAGCTTTCGGGCCCATTATTAGACAGACTCGACATGATAGTAAATGTATCAAGAGTCCCAAATGAATTATTATTAGACTCCGAGTCGTTGTGCCAGAGTCAACATATAACAGCTTCGGATTTAATAAATCAAGCAATCACAATACAAAATGAGCGATATGGTAGTAGCAATAAACACAACGGCACGTTGTGCAATAGTGACATTAAAAAGTATGCTTCGTTAACTGTCGAGTCTAAGTCATTTCTATTAACTGCAGCAAATCGTCTATCCCTCAGCGCCAGAAGTTACTTTAAGGTCATTAAAGTCGCCAGAACTATAGCAGATCTAGATAATTGTACAAGTATCCTACCATTACATATCGGTGAAGCTCTGCAGTATAGAAGGTAGTATATAATTACACTTGAACTACAACCCTATATCTGATAAAATACTACCGAGTAATGTTCAAACGTTAAGCAATTCAGCTAAGGAGACCCTGTAATCAGTAATTCAATTCGTATCAATCAAGAAATTCGAGCTGAAAAGCTGCGTATTATCGGACCGAATGGTGACCAACTGGGTATTATGAGCTTGTCTGAGGCACTAAAAGTCGCCGAAGAAGCTGGAGTAGATCTCATCGAGATATCCCCTTCCGCTGATCCACCGGTTGCAAAAGTAGTTGACTGGGGAAAATACCAATACCAGAAGATGAAAGAGCAACACAAGAACCAAAAACACGCAAAAACGGTTGAACTTAAACAAATGAGAATGAGCCTAAAGATTGGGGCAAATGATCTGGAAATCAAGCTTCGAAAGATACGAGATTTTCTGAAAGTTGGCCACAAAGTTAAAATTTTCATATTCTTCCGTGGACGAGAAATGGCCCACCAAGAATTAGGATATGAAATGATTGATAGAATTGTTGCTCTTCTTGAAAACGACGCAATATTAGAACAAAAACCTCAGATGGCTGGACGAAATCTGAGCATAGTAGTAAGGAGTAAATAATGCCAAAACTAAAGACACACAAGGGAACATCAAAGCGAATTAAGATTACCGGAACCGGTAAATTAACTCGTAGCCGAGCTTTTGGCAATCACATGCTTGCCAAAAAAGGCAAAGGCCGCAAACGAGCAATTAAGACCACTGCTGTCGTTCGTGGAGCAATGATTCAAAACGTAAAAAGAGCCCTAGGAATTTAAGGAGAAAAATATGCGAGTAAAACGAGGCGTCCCTGCGACAGCCAAACACAAGAAAATGCTAAAACTAGCTAAAGGCATGCAACATGACCGAACTAGTTCATTTAGACTTGCCAAACAGGCAGTCATCAAAGCCCTAACCTACGCCTACCGTGACCGACGCAACAAAAAGCGCGACTTACGTGGTTTATGGATAACGCGCATCAATGCTGCGGCTCGAGAATTAGGTGTTACCTATGGCAATTTTATAAACGGCA
>CAIMUU010000021.1 GCA_903844835.1 uncultured bacterium
ACGTCTCCTTAACGAGCGGATCATCTTTCTGGGCGAACAGGTTAACGAGCATACCGCCAATATCGTCGTGGCACAGTTATTACACCTCGCATATGCCGATTCTAAAAAGGATATAAAACTCTATATCAATAGTCCTGGTGGTAGTGTCTACGACGGTATGGCAATCTATGACACGATGCAATATATTAAACCTGACGTTCAGACGATTGGTATTGGCTTACAAGCAAGTATGGGGGCATTTTTGTTGTCAAGTGGCGCCAAGGGCAAACGATTTTTATTGCCACACAGTAAAGTTATGATTCATCAACCCAGTAGCGGTACCGAAGGCAAGGTGACAGATATGGAAATCGACTTAAGAGAGGGCATTGCTGTCAAGGAAATGTT
This sequence comes from uncultured bacterium, assembly GCA_903844835.1. Classification (GTDB taxonomy): domain Bacteria; phylum Patescibacteriota; class Saccharimonadia; order Saccharimonadales; family Saccharimonadaceae; genus UBA1547. The sequence continues at coordinate 385 of CAIMUU010000021.1, forward strand.
AGCCGAACTATTTGCTAAAAACACCGGTCAAAAGCTTGACAAGATTAAAAATGACATGGAACGCGATTACTGGATGACGCCAGATGAAGCCAAGAAATACGGCCTGGTTGACGAAGTGATAACTAGATCTTGATTAAATCCAAATCGACACCAGCTTTTTCGGCCAAAACTTGAATATATTTTTCTAGACGATTTATTTTATGATCCATAAAGGCCATTTATTGGGCATATGTATCTATTTTGCTGGCGTAACCGTCAATAATGTTTGTTAATTTATCAAAACGCTTATCGACTAATTCAAAATGAGAATCTACATCAGCAAATCCCTTTTGCATATATTTGAATAATTTCGAAAATTGATCTTCGGTCATGGCTTAATTATAGCACTATTTCAAAATGCAATTTAATGTAATCAAAAACTATTGACTATATGCAGAGGATGCTTCACAATAGCTTCCAAGAAGTAGTGTAGCTGTGGGTTACCTATGTCTTTACATATAGTTGGCACTGTATGAAGAGATGACCACAGTTAAGGGAATCTTCGGCGCCAAAGACCCCCTTATTAACTAAAAAACAATTTATTGCGAGGAGTAGCATCAACTATGGCTAAAGCCAAACCTGATAGCGCTAAACGCGTCTTTTTTACAGAAGGCGATAATGCGTTACCTCTACCAAATTTAATAGCTCACCAAAAAGACAGCTGGCGTGAATTCGTCGAAACTGGCTTAAGTGAGATTTTTTCAGAATTAAACCCAATTGACGACTATACCGGTCAGAAGTTGTCATTGCGCTTTAATGATTACCATTTTGATGAACCAAAAAACAGTGAGCGTGATGCCAAAGAGAACAATTTGACATTTGACGCGCCATTACATGTTAAGGTTGAATTAGTAAATAAAGTGACTGGTGAAGTCAAGGACCAAGAGATATTCTTGGGCGACTACCCTTGGATGACCGATCGCGGTACGTTTATTATAAACGGTACCGAGCGCGTTGTTGTCTCTCAGCTAACGCGTAGTGCTGGTGTTTTCTTTACGACCGAAAAGTCTGCAACTCGAAATTTCTACGGTGCAAAATTAATTCCAGGTCGTGGCGCATGGCTTGAAATTGAAACCGCATCTAATGGCGTAATGTATGTCAAGATTGACCGACGTCGCAAATTGCCAATTACGACGTTATTTAGGGCACTTGGACACAGCAAGACCTCAGATATTAAAAGTCTATTCGAGGATATCGATACTGGTGAAATTAAATATATTGATGCCACTCTTGATAAAGACCCAGCTCGCGGTTCAAACGAGGCTTTGATTGAAGTCTATCGACGACTACGTCCAGGTGATTTAGCAACTGTTGATAACGCTCGCACAATGATTGAGCGAATGTTCTTTGATTTCAAGCGATTTGACTACAGCCGAGTTGGTCGTTACAAATTAAACCAACGACTTGGTTCTGAACTTCCAAATACGACCGAAAATCGTGTATTTCAAATTAGTGACTTGATTGCGATTGTTCGCGAAGTTATTCGCCTCAATAATACTCAAGAAAAAGCTGATGACATCGATGCCTTGTCTAACCGTCGTGTTAAATTAGTCGGCGAATTAGTTGCCCGACAATTCCGCGTTGGTATGCTTCGCATGCAACGAAATGCTATGGACCGTATGAGCATGAGCGATCTTGAAAATGTAACTCCAAGCCAACTCATTAATGCTCGACCAGTTGTAGCAGCTGTTCGTGAATTCTTTGCAAGTTCACAACTCTCACAGTTGATGGACGAAACAAACCCACTTGCTGAACTTTCATACAAGCGACGACTAAGCTCAATGGGCCCAGGTGGTCTATCGCGTGAACGTGCCGGCTTTGATGTTCGCGATGCTCACCCAACTCACTATGGTCGCCTCTGTGTTGTTGAAACGCCTGAAGGTGCCAACATTGGTTTGGTGCTTAACCTCGCAACCTATGCCCGCGTAAATGAATATGGCTTTATTGAAACGCCATATCTAAAGGTTGTTAATGGCAAGGTTACAAAAAAAGTCGTCTATTTGGATGCTGCCGGCGAAGAAAACGAAGTTATTGCCGACGCTAGCGTTAAATTGAACAAAGATGGTTCATTTGTCGATAGTCGCGTTAGTGCTAGAAATGGTATCTTGCCAGAACAAGTCGATGCTACTGAGGTAACTTATGTCGATGCCGCTCACAAACAAATTTTGGGCTCAAGTGCAGCCCTAATTCCATTTATTGAGAAAAACCGTGTCGACCGTTCGCTTACTGGTTCTGCCATGCAGAAGCAAGCTGTGCCACTTCTAAACCCAGAATCTCCAACAGTTGGAACTGGTATTGAAGACGAAATTGCCAAAAACACCAGTCAATTGATTGTTGCAAGTGGCGATGGTGAAGTCACCAAGGCCGATGCCGATGCGATTCATGTTAAGTATGCTGATGGTACAAAGATTTACGAATTAGTTCACTTTACCAAAAGCAATGACGATCGCTCAATCAACCAAAAAGTGCGCGTCAGTCGTGGCCAAATGGTTAAAGAAGGTGACATCCTTATTGAAGGTGCCTCAATTGCTGATGGCGAGTTGGCTTTGGGTCGTGACCTTATGGTCGCCTTTATGCCATGGGGTGGCTACAACATGGACGATGCAATCGTATTGTCAAACCGACTTGTTCAAGATGACTCTTTGACAAGTATTAACATCAAAGATTATGCCATTGAAGTCCGCGAAACTAAATTAGGCGACGAAATCGTAACGCGCGATATCCCAAATGTGTCCGAAGAATCACTCCGTCATCTTGACGAGAGTGGTATTATCCAAATTGGCTCAGAGGTCAAATCTGGTGATGTGCTTGTTGGCAAGATTACACCAAAGGGTGAGCAAGAATTGTCATCTGAAGAGCGATTACTACGCGCAATCTTTGGTGAAAAAGCCAAGGATGTCCGCGATACCTCACTACGTATGAATAATGCCGGTGGCGGTAAAGTTGTCGGTGTCAAGGTGTTCAGCCGCGAAAACGGTCACGAACTTAAGGCCGGTGTCTTGATGCAAATCAAGATATACGTTGCTCAACTCCGCAAGATTAGTGTCGGCGACAAATTAGCGGGACGCCACGGAAACAAAGGCGTTGTTGCTAAGATTTTGCCAGTAGAAGATATGCCATATATGGCTGACGGGACACCTGTTGATGTGGTTTTGAACCCACTCGGTGTGCCTTCTCGTATGAATATTGGTCAGTTGTTTGAGACACATTTAGGTATGGCAGCCCGTGCACTTGGTTACAAGGTTGCGACACCTCCATTTAACGGTGTACCAAATGAAGTCATCAAAGATGAATTGCAAAAAGCTGGTTTTGCCCGTGACGGTAAATTCCAATTATATGATGGTCGCGACGGTAATGCTTTTGAAGAGCGAACAACTGTCGGTATCATGCACATGATTAAGCTTCACCACATGGTTGGTGACAAGATTCACGCCCGTTCAACTGGTCCATACACAATGGTGACTCAACAGCCTCTCGGCGGTAAAGCCCAAAATGGTGGTCAGCGCTTCGGCGAAATGGAAGTTTGGGCACTGGAAGCTTATGGTGCAGCTGCAACTCTACAAGAGATGATTACAATCAAATCTGATGACGTTTACGGCCGCGCAAAAGCATACGAATCAATTATCAAGAACGAACCAATCGTTGGTCCTAAATTGCCTGAATCATTCAACGTCCTCGTAAAAGAGTTGCAAGGTTTGGGTCTTCGGGTTGATTTACTAGACGAATCAGCCGAAGAAATAATTGATGCTGAACAAATTATCCAAGATATCAATGATATTGAAGAAGTAGTCCCTGAAATGCCAATCGAAGCTTCAGAAATAGTTGAAGAGTTAACCGAAGATGAACCAGAAGTGATTCTTGACGAACTGAGCGAAGATATGCCAGAAGAGATTCTCGAAGAATTACCTGAAATAACGGAGGAGGTGTAATATGCCGCGAGTAATTGCAAACAATGGAATTGCTGACTTTAACGCAATTCGCCTAACTGTTGCTAGCCCTGAAGATATTTTGAAGTGGAGCAATGGCGAAGTTACCAAGCCAGAAACGATTAATTATCGTACCCAAAAGCCTGAGCGCGACGGGTTGTTCTGCGAACACATCTTTGGACCAGTCAAGGATATCAATCCACACGACAGTAAACTAAAAGGTGTTAGGTCGCGTGAGACAGCTGTTGATAAGAATGGTGACATGATTACCAAATCAATTGTTCGTCGCGAACGTATGGCCCACATTACACTAGCTGCCCCAATTGCTCACATTTGGTTTATGCGTGGAACGCCGAGTGCTATGAGTTTGTTGCTCGGTATAACGGTCCGAAACTTGGAGCGTATTGCTTATTTTGCAACCTACGTTATCCTAAAGTCTAACGACGAAAAGCGCGACCAATTCTTGTCGGATATTGAAGCCGAAACCGAAGCTGGACGAGTTGCCATTAGAATCCGCTATGAGCGCGAAGCTAGCGAAGAAAATGCTGACGTCAAAGCTTTGGCTACCAAACAATCAGCCGAACTTGAAGAGTTAAATGAAGTTTATCTAGCTAAGAAATCACAACTTGAGATGCTCGTAAAAGGCGCTCTCATTAGCGAAGTCGACTTTAGAAACTTGCCAGAAGAATATGAAGAATTAGTTGAAGTTGGCATGGGCGGAACAGCTCTTAAAGTACTACTTGACGAGATTGATTTGCCACAACTAATTAAAAAGCTATCCGAAGAGGTCGCCGGCGCTAAAGGTCAGCGCGAAAAGAAGTTACTCAAGCGCCTTAAAATGCTTGAAGGAATGCAAGCTGCTGGCATCAAGCCAAATAGTTTAGTTCTAACAGTTCTCCCAGTTATTCCTCCGGATTTGCGTCCGATGGTACAGCTTACTGGTGGCCGTTTTGCAACATCAGACTTAAACGATCTTTATCGTCGAGTTATTAACCGCAACAACCGCTTAAAGAAATTAATCGGTCTTAATGCGCCAGAAGTTATTCGACGCAACGAGATGCGAATGCTCCAAGAGGCTGTTGACGCCCTAATCGACAACAGTGCTGCAAAGGGTAATCGTGCTGTTAATGCAACCGGTGGACGTCGTCGACTAAAGTCAATTAGCGATATGCTAAAAGGTAAACAAGGTCGCTTCCGACAGAACCTTCTTGGTAAGCGCGTAGACTATTCTGGTCGTTCCGTCATTGTGGTTGGTCCAAAGCTTCACATTAACGAATGTGGTTTGCCAAAACAAATGGCGCTCGAACTATTTAAGCCGTTTATTATTAGTTGGTTAATCCGTGGTGAACACGCCTACAATATTCGTAGTGCTACTCGCCTAATTGAATCCGGTGACGCCCTAGTATGGGATGCTCTGGATGCAGTTATTGAAGGCAAATACGTGCTACTTAACCGTGCTCCATCACTTCACCGTTTGTCTATTCAGGCTTTCCAGCCAGTGTTGGTTGAAGGCAAAGCTATTCAACTACATCCACTTGTTGCTAACGGTTTTAACGCCGATTATGATGGTGACCAAATGGCAGTTCACTTGCCGTTGTCAGTTGATGCCCAACGTGAAGCTCATGAATTAATGAGTGCTACAAACAACCTACTTAAGCCAGCTGATGGTGCACCAGTTCTAAATATTGGCCAAGACGTTGTTTTGGGTAACTATTATTTGACTTATGACAAGTCGGGTGCCAAGACATCAGGTGAGATTAAGTCATACAGTTCAATCTATGAAGCCGAAATGGCCTACGATAACAACAAATTGCAACTTCAAACTCCAATTCGAGTGTTCTTTAAGGGCGAGATGCACGAAACGACTTTGGGTCGCGTCTTCTTTAACGACATTTTGCCAGTTGATTTCCCATATATCAATCTTGCAATGAGCAAGAAACAATTAAAGAAAGTTCTTGCAAAAATCTTTAATGATTATGGTGCCGAAACGACTGCTCTAACAGCCGACAGGATGAAGGGTTTGGCCTTCCGCTTTGCAACTATTGCCGCTGTATCAACAGGCCAAGAGGACTATGTTCAATTTAATGAGACTAGCGAGTTCGTTGCCGAGGGTGACGCAAAAACAGCTCTTATTTCAGAGCAGTTTGACCAGGGCTTAATAACTGATGCCGAGCGCTATAGTTTGACAATTGCAGCCTGGCGTTCAGTTGACCGAAAGATTGCCGACTTCTTGCAGAATAAGCTAAAAGATATGGATACCAGCATTTCCGTCATGGTTAACTCTGGTGCCCGTGGTGATATTAGTAACGTTAAATGGGCCAGCGCCATGATTGGTATCGTGGTGGATTCAAATAATCACGAAATTGAGCTCCCAATTCGTTCAAACTACAAAGACGGTCTAAGCTCACTCGAGCAATTCGTGGCGACACGAGGTGCACGTAAGGGGCTAATCGATACTGCTCTTAAGACTGCCGATGCTGGCTACTTGACTCGTCGACTTGTCGATGTGTCTCAAGATGTCTTTACGGTTGAAGATGCCGATGAAGCTGACGATCAAGGTTTTGCAATCTTGCGTAGTGAGTCAGAACTAACGATGATTGACTTCGGCAATAGGCTAGTCGGTCGATTTGCGGCCGAGACCATACCTGAATATGTCGGAATAGGCGAAATGATTACGCGCGATATTGCAACGGCTATTGAAGCTGATGCTAATATTGCTAGCGTTAAAATTAAATCTGTCCTATCTACCAAAAACTTACGAGGTATCCCACGCAAAAGTTACGGAATTGATATGTCAACCGGTCGTCTAGTTGATGCCGCTCAGCCTGTGGGTGTTATCGCCGCTCAGTCTGTCGGTGAACCTGGTACGCAGTTGACGCTCAAGACCTTCCACAAGGGTGGTGAGGCTGGTGGCGACATCACTCAGGGTCTTCCACGTGTTGAAGAGTTATTTGAAGCCCGAACTCCAAAGGGTCAAGCAGTTCTAACCGAAGTATCTGGCTTAGCCGATGTCTGGGAAGATGGCAAAAAGTATATTGTGCAGATTACGCCAGAAGCTGGTCATGTTGAGCGCCTAGCGCTTGAAGGCCGAACAGTTGTCGTTAAATCTGGCAGTAACATCAAAGTTGGTGATGTTCTTGCGACTGGCGAAAGTGAATCAAGGCCTCTAACTGCGCCATTTGATGGTGTAATTGAAGTTACCGAAGACTCATTGATATTAGCTGCTAATGCTAGTTCGCCAATCCGTTATGAAATTCCTGGCACAACTCAACTAGTCGTTAAGGCTGGTGATGCAGTTGAAGCTGGTGACCGACTAACTTCAGGCTCACTCAATCTTTACGACACAATGCGCCTAAAGGGCACAGAAGCAACTCAGCGCTACATTATCAATGAAGTCTTGCGTATCTATGCAGCCCAGGGTCAAGACGTGGCTGATAAGCACCTCGAGATCATTGTTCGTCAGATGTTTAGTCGAGTTCAAATTGAGGATCCGGGTGATAGCATCTTTGTCACTGGCGATATTGTGTCAAAAGCACTTGTTGTCGAGGCGAATGCCGAATTAGCTGCTGCTGGCAAAAACCTAATCGGTTATGCCCAGTTACTACTAGGTATCACAAAGGTTTCAATTTGGTCAGATAGTTTCCTGTCTGCTGCGTCGTTCCAAGATACTACTCGTGTCTTAATCAACGCTGCAATCAGTGGACGAGTCGACCGACTACACGGTCTAAAAGAGAACGTAATCATTGGTCGCAAGATTCCAGTTGGAAC
>CAIMUU010000022.1 GCA_903844835.1 uncultured bacterium
AGGATGTGGTGAGCGAGAGCAAACCGCATCGCTAACCGTTGAGTTATCCAAAACATGATACTCATAACTATAATTAGCTAATAATTTACGCAAATCTGAAGCGCGTTTTTCAGGCTGGGCTAGCATCATCCGCAACGACCTTTCGATAGAATAGATAAACATAACTTGAAACCCAAATAATTGTCATGGCAGCCATTACCAATAAGACCACCGGAACGATTGGCAACCAATTGATTGTAGTCCAGACAGTTTTGATCCAGCCGTCAAACATAATAACCGGTATCATAATTATCGCCCACACAAATATAGTAATTAGGCCCATCCACAAGAATCTAAGTAGTATCCTCAGCCGGCGTCCAACCACCAAGTCGCCTGCAGTTTTGATTGCCTGAAATGGGTACATCCCAGGTAGGGTCACTATTACCAATGCGATAATTGTACTTGTTACCCAATAGAGCGACAACATCACCAACAGACCGGCCGCAATCCAAAACAACATCGCTTCAACGCCACCATTTAATATACCCGTAAGAGCAGCTGCACTATATGCAGTCAGCGCCAGCGCCAGTGGCAATAGCTGTATAACCAGCAACAAGGCTACCAAAAAAGTTGACAAGATAGGTGCGCCGGCATTATATAGGCCATCTCGGGCCTTTACCTTATAGCCAGCAAGGATATTTCGGAGCATCCAAACACTCGTCAACCATGCAAGAAGTGAAATAATTCCAGCATAAATCTGCTGGACGTCTGTCAGAGTTTGCGACATCCCACCAGTAAGTGCCGTTAGAAATAATAGACCGGCCTTTTCAATCTCACCACCAAAACCTACTAAAAATCCCTCACTGGTTTTGCCCAGTGTTTCGGTTAATGTCGCATACAGATCTTGGGAAACAATTCCAACCATTAGCACAGTCACAAGAGCATAGATAAGAATTAGTACGGTAAACATTTTTCGATTAGTCCAAATAGTCCTACAAACATATTTAGTAAATGAAATATAACCAGGAAGCTTTAAAGAGCGGACATAATCACGACGCCTAGTCTGCCTAAAGCTTCTGTGCGGACGACGTCCCATAAATGACGTAAAACGCTTTTTGATTTTTGAAAAAATCTTAATCTTTAACATAAGCTACAATTTCCCTTCATTATTGCGTAATCTGTTAATGCGATCCTCAAGTGGCGGATGTGTACTAAATAACTTTGAAAAAAATCCAGGCTTTAGTGGGTTCGCAAAAAATAAATGAGCTGATGCTGTGTTTTGGCGCTTCATAGGTCGTCCATTACTACGTAATTTTTCAAGTGCAGAAATCATTGAAGCTGGGTTTCGCGTTGTCATAACACTTGTAGCATCTGCCAGATACTCACGCTGACGGCTGACAGCCATCTGTACGATAACGGCGATTATTGGCGCTAGAATAAGCGCAATTATTCCAATTATCATAGTAATCGGCGAACTATTATTATTGTCCCTATTATCCCCAAAAAACATAATCCGAAGGACGATATCAGCCAAAAAGCCAATTGCGCTAACCAGGCCAAACGTAATCATACTAACCCTAATATCATAATTTTTGACATGACCAAGTTCGTGAGCCATAACCGCTTCAAGCTCAGAGTCATCCATCATCTCAATCAGACCAGTTGTCGCCGCAACAATAGCATGCTTTGGGTCTCTCCCGGTGGCAAAAGCGTTTGGCGCAATATCCTTAATGATATAGACTTTCGGCATCTGCAGGCCTGTTGTTATTGCAATATTTTCGATAATTCGATAAAAACGCGGATTGTCTCTTTTCTCTATTGGCTCCGCACCGGTCATCGCCACTGTTAATTTGTCAGCAATATAATATTGCATCAGCGCATACAAACCAGCTCCAGCAATCACAAAATATGTGATATTTGTGTTGCCGTAGTAATAACTTACGACCCAACCAATCGCACTAATGATTCCAACAAACAAAGCCATAATTAGGACTGTGTTGCGTTTATTATCGGCAATTGCTTTGTACATATACTATCTATTGTATAGCTTTTACCGGCAAAAAACTACATCCGCATCTCTTTAAAAGCTGCGTCCAAGATACCGAGCATTGTTTCATACGTTTGAGGTGTCGCCGAGATTTTTGAACTATAGAGATAGACAATATTATCAACAACTTCTATATTCACCTCAAATGGCAATTCCTGTAATTTAACCATAAAGCTAGGGTTGAGCAGTTCAAAACTAGTCACACGCTCCATATCGCTGGCCCAGACTTCATAACGCTTATTAAAATCACCCCATTCCATAGTCACACGCTTTAGATCTTTTGTGCCGACAAATGAAAGTAGCCGTTTTTTTCGAACGACAATATTGCCATATGACTTTGGCAAAGCCACTTGGGCGATAATGTAGTTAGACGATGCCGAAGAATCCGAGCTTGGCGAAGGAATATAATTATATAACTGAATAAGAATATCTTTGTATTGACCAATAATATGGTTATTGATGTCTGACGTACCAAACTTACCAGAACCAAATAGCTGACCTCGCCTAGGTAGTAATAGCCAGCCCCAATCTGGGCTGTAGTAGTATTTTTTTGTTAGCGCAAACTGCGCCATAACATTGTTGCGCATATATGGGTCTTCGGTCATCTGAGAAATGCCCTCAAGTAGCCACTTAGAATCACTAGACCTAATAAATTTCCAATATTCTTGAAAATTAGTCCGAGCACTGTATAGTAACTCGTTGTTTTTTGTATCATACAGCGTATCTTCTGCGCTAAATGTAACCAACATTATATAACGGTCCTGCGTGTTGTCATCAACATCGCTAATATCAATTAACGCCTGCCGGGTAATAGTCGGATGGTTAACTACGTTACGGCGATTTAACTGTCTAAGCGCCATCACCATAAGCTCGTTATGCTTTAAATATCCCAACGATAAATAATTCCCCATCGAAGAAGTATCGTTATTGCTCCAATCGGCCTGAAATTGTGCAAATGTTTTAGCTGTTTGATCATTAAGCAATTTAATATCCCAAGAACTGTCCTTTTTCAAAGCCAACTCGTGTTTTTGCTTTGTTATACCAATTTTTTTGGCAATAAAGTTAAACCAATTGTAAAGTCCGGACCCTGTCCCAAATATTGCCCCAAAAGCCATAATCCAACCGTAGAAACCCAAGAAAGTAAATAATATCGATACAACTAGAAATATTGACCATCCTAAAATGTTAGCCGTCACAGGCTTTGTTTTTTTGCGAAGGAACGCACCGATAACATGCATTAGCCCATAACCAACAAAAAACAGAATTTCAATACCACTACCTGAACCACCACTAGAGCTACCACTCGAACCGCCACCGCCACTTGAGCTACCCCCACCACCTGCAACCGCAAATAGTTCTAATAGCCAACTTATCGACAAAAACATTGAAGCAAAATATATCATTAGTGCTTTCTGGTTTCATTAAGAGCTAGTTGGCCTGCCAAGTAAAACCAGGCAGGCCAGTAGCCAATTATTAAAACTTTACTTCAACAGGCTTTTCAGCTTGTTTTTGCTCGGCTTCGCTAAGTTCAAAGAATTCACGGCTAACAAATTTGAACATTGATGCAACTACGTTGCTTGGGAATGTCTGGATTTTGGTGTTCAAATCACGTACACCGCCATTGTAAAAGCGCCTAGAAGCTTGGATTTTGTCCTCAGTATCAACTAATTCTTGTTGCAATGAGATAAAGTTTTCGTTCGCCTTTAGTTGAGGGTATGACTCAGCAACGGCAAACATGCTTTTTAGTGCGCCTTCAAATTCACCATCGGCTGCAGCAGTCTCTTTTACGCCCTTAGCATTTAAGGCTGAGGCACGAGCTTTAGTGACGGCCTCGAATACGCTACTTTCGTGTTTTGCATAGCCCTTAACGGTCTCGATAAGATTTGGAATTAAATCCAATCGCCTCTTTAATTGGACGGTAATATCACTCCAGGCTTCGTCAACGCGCAACCTTAAAGTTATGAGAGAGTTATAAGCCCCCCATAGTAATATGCCCAATAAAACTACAATCGCAAGTATAATCCAACCAGCTGTCATTTCTATCTCCTTTTAAGTTATTGACTAATGAATTAATTATAGCAAATTATTATATAAATAAAATGAAACAACCTCCCGGCAGGAGGCTGTTTTTCTTTGGTGCGCGGAGCGGGACTTGGTCACAGATAATTTGCTTTCAGCAAATTTCCGCGACCCCACCTCAACATACTTGAAACATAGCTTCAAATCTGTTTCCGGCCTTGCAAACTGCCACAGGCAGCTTTCACCCACAAGGTTCCTTGCAGCTTCAAGTCCCGCAAATCCATACCAAAGAAAAATAGCCTCAAAAAGAGGCTATATTTCTTTGGTGCGCGGAGCGGGACTTGAACCCGCAAGGTCGTAAGACCAAGAAATTTTAAGTCTCTCGTGTATACCATTCCACCATCCGCGCAAATTGTTAATGATACTTCGCTTTACCAATTTTTCAAACCAAGCCTACGGCTGTTTGTAAAATTGAAAGGAGGAATAATCGATGAGCTCATTGGCGAACAAAAAGTTACGTCTTTGTTCGCCTTGAGGTTAAGATTAATTCCAACGTGGAGGCACGTATGGGAGTTGAACCCACTTATAAGCTTTTGCAGAGCTCCACGTAACCGTTCCGTCAACGCGCCGCCTACAATTATAGCAGAGAATATATCCTGTGTTTAGTCACTATTTGGCTTTTTGCATCAAATCAAGCAAAGTTGATTTTGGAACAGCCCCAATTGTAGAACTTACAACCTTGCCGTCTTTGTAGACCAAAAAAGTCGGCAAACTGTTAACGCCTAGCTCTGCAGTTATATCAGCCTCGGCTGATGCGTCCAACTTCACTACTTCAGCCCAATCTTTGGTCTCTTCGGCAATGGCATCGACAACCGGCATCATACCGCGGCAAGGTGGGCACCAAGAGGCCCAAACATCGACTAATACGACCTTTTTTTGCTCCAAAACATCCTTTGCAAATGTACTCTTTGTTGTTGCTTTCATCTATTTCTCCTTTTATTTATCATAAATGTAATAATAACAATTATCGTTGACACACGCAATATATAGCGCCTATACTTATTCGCAGACACAACATATGGGGATAAGAGAGGGAGAAAATGAAAAACACAACTCAACCAGAGACAATTTTTGATGAGGCAGAAAAGCTTGCCGAAATCCACAAAATCGGTCGCGAAATACCTGACGCACCATCAACACTAGCCGAGCCCAAATTAAGCGAAAACGCTTGGTATATTGGCAAAACTCGCTACGCTAGACGTGATGCTAATGGCACACCTATCGAATCACCAAAGCAATTATTTTGGCGAGTTGCCTACAATATTGCGGCTGCTGATAGGTTATATGGTGGCACAGAAAAAACTCATCTATCAACTGCCGCTCAATTTTACAAATTAATGGCAACTCGCCGTTTTTTCCCAAATACCCCTACGCTGCTTAATACGGCCAAGGTCAATCAGCAATTATCAGCCTGTTTTGTGTTACCGGTTCCTGATGACCTTAATGGTATTCTTGAATCGGCTTCTGATATGGCAAAAATCCATAAATCTGGTGGTGGCACTGGATTCTCATTCTCACGCCTACGTCCAAAAAACGACATCCTATCGTCATCCGGCGGCTCAACAACCGGCCCTATCTCATTTATGCAGATGTACAATGATATTACCTCAGGTATCCGCCAGGGCGGTGTCAGACGTGGCGCCAATATGGGCATTTTGCACTACAATCACCCTGATATTTTGCTATTTACTATCTACAAACTTGATGAATTTTCATTAACAAACTTTAACATTTCAGTTACAACTGATAAAAAGTTTTTTGAACAAATTGAAATTGACAAAAAATTACTTAGCGATGATTACGAGAAAGATTTTAACTTTGACGAACTCGCGGCCGAAGCTCGAGAAGCCCTCCAAACACGCGATATGGACCTAAAGCTTGTCCGCCTTGATGCCGCTGTTGAAAAGCTCACTAAATGGTGCCTCGAAGAAACTCCTGGTTATGGCTATCCACTTGTAAACCCTCGTAATAACGTCGAGGTCCGACGACTAAATGCCAAAAAAGTCTTTGACTTAATAACTCGCTTTGCTTGGCAATATGGCGACCCAGGGATGATTTTTATTGACCGCATTAACGAATCACGCGCCAACCCAACACCACAACTTGGTCAAATTGAGGCCACCAACCCATGTGGTGAACAGCCGCTTCTACCTTATGACGCCTGTACTCTCGGCAGTATTAACCTGGCTCTATTCGTTGATGGCAATGACATCGACTGGGAATCATTACGCCAAGTCACCCACCAATCAGTTCACTTCCTTGATAACGTTCTGGATATGAACGAATATCCAATCGAAAAAGTCAAAAATATGACTCGCCAAATTCGCCGAATTGGCCTTGGCATTATGGGCTTCGCCGACACACTGCTGGCCCTTAATATCGGCTACAATACCGCCGAAGGTGTCGATATGGCTGAACAAATTATGAAATTCATCCAAAGAGAAGCCGACGTTGCATCAGAAGAGCTTGCAAAAAAACGGGGCGTCTTCCCAGCCTACGATGGTTCAATCTACGATAAGCCAGTCGAGATTAGCCCACGAAATGGCGCTAGAACTACAATTGCCCCAACCGGTACCATTGCCATGTTAGCCGAGGCTTCAAGTGGTTGTGAGCCGCTTTTTGCCCTAACCTATTCAAAAAATACCATTGAAGGAAAGCGCATATTCCAAAGCAGTCCATACTTTACAGCTGCATTAAAAAAACTTGGCCTATATTCCGAAGAGTTACTAGAAAAAATTCAAGCCAATGGCGGTTCAATTCAGAACATGGAAGCTTTGCCAGATGATCTTAAAAAAGTGTTTGTGACGGCTGGCGATATCAAGCCAGAATGGCATCTCAAAATTCAAGCCGCTTTTCAGAAATATGTAGATAATGCTATCTCAAAAACCATTAATTTTTCAAACGATGCCACTGTCGAAGACGTTCGCCAAGCCTACCTGACAGCATATAATACAAATTGCCGAGGCATTACAATTTATCGCGACGGTAGCCGCGAAAAACAAGTTCTAGAAGTCAAAAAAGAAGCTTCATACTACGACAAATTAGCTGGTGCCAAAGCCGACAAGGCCGAAGTCGTTGTTGAATCACGCGCCCACCTCAAAAAGCGCCCTAACGTGCTTAACGGCCGAACTCACCGTATTGAAACTCCGCTTGGCAAGGCCTTTATTTCGATAAATGAAGATGACGAAGGTAATATCTTTGAAGTCTTTATTAACGTTGGCCACGCCGGTTCAGATATTGCGGCTGACGCCGAAGCTATTGGCCGATTAATCTCATTGTCATTCAGAATACCTCCAGATTTATCGTCGGCTGAAGTTGCCCAAAAAGTAATATCTCAGCTTCGTGGTATTGGCGGCTCCAGCTCAACTGGCTTTGGCGTTGACCGAGTCCGCTCGCTAGCCGATGCTGTTGCAAAAGCCATCGAACAACATCAAGCCACAAAAATAGCCCTGCCGGCAATTAGTGAAGAGCCAGCCCAGGGCCAAACCATTCCGCTTTGGTCGGCTGATAAAATCAACAACAAAATGACTGATATTTGCCCAGAATGTGGCTCGGCCAGTCTGCGCTTTATTGAAGGGTGCCGTAAGTGCGAACTTTGCGGTTTTAGCAAATGTTAAACGACAATAATAATTCAACCAAAAAACACCTTGTTACGCCTGGCGCAATATTTACTCTGGTAATCGGGGTTGCCGTAATTGGCATTTACCTTTCTCAAACGCCAACCATTTCTTTGGAGACTAATCAAACAAACCAACAAACACTCGGAATTAATACCGACAAGCAAGAAGTTACTTATAGCGGCAGCGATGGCATAACTGCCCTGGCCTTACTTGAAAAAACAGCAACAATTAAAATGAGTGGGTCTGGCGAAATGGCCTTTGTAACCGAAATTAATGGCATTACACCCGACTCATCCAAAAACCAGTTTTGGGCATTTGAAGTAAATGGCCAGTCCGCCACAGTTGGTGCCGGCAGTTATATAACCAAAGCTAGCGATACAATTACATGGAAATTAAGTTCGTATTAGGAGATAAAAACAAAATTATGAATAAAAGTATATTAAAAAAAGTTTGCTTAGTAGTTGTATTAATCGTATTGGCCGTAGCCTGGCGAGTCATCAACCATAACCTACAATTGGCACCAAATCTTGAATTAATTACCGTCGTCAGCGTTATGGCGGCTGTCATTATCGGTTGGAAAGCCGCCTTAGTCGTCCCAATTACTTCAATGATATTATCTGACCTTATAATCGGTAACTCTTCAATTTTTATATTTACGTGGGGTTCATTTGTGATTATTGGGCTAGGTGCGCTTTTACTGCGCAAGTTGAGCCAAAAACCCAAATCGCAAATCCTATATTCAGTTGGCTTTGCAATAGCTAGCTCATTCCTATTTTTTGCAGTCACCAATTTTGGAGTATGGGCACAAGGCTGGTATCCGGCAACTTGGTCCGGACTAATAAACTGCTTTACTATGGCGATTCCATTTTATAGAACAATGTTAATTGGCAATGTTATTCTTGTGCCGACCGCAATTGCAATTTGGCAATTAATACGAGCTCGTCAGACGGCAAAGAGTTTAGTAATCGATGCCCTTGTTCGCTAGCATTTTTTCATCAAAATGATGTTTTAACTTTGCCATATTGGTGGCAATATCAACACTACCAATTAATTCTGCTGGGAAGTTGCGACCAGTTAGGCACAGACTAGTGTTGGCATGTTTGTCAGTAATAATCCTTTTTAAGTCAGCAATATTTAATAAACCGTCATGAACGGCATTATTAATTTCGTCACAAATGACTAGTTGATATTCACCTGATGTGGCTGATTTATAGGCAAATTCGAAAGTCTTTTTGACCGCCCTTGTATGATCCTCTCTTGAGTCGTCAGTGCTGAGTTCGCCAGCTTCAAAAAAACCAAGTCCGCCTTTATAAAAATCAAGTTTATTAGTATAAAGTGGCAAAATCGTTTTAATAAATTCATGTTCGCCGACATCCCAATTTTTTATGAACTGGATAAAGGCAACTCGAAAACCACTGCCAAGCGCCCGAACCATCAGGCCTAGTCCAGCGGTAGTTTTGCCTTTCCCGTCGCCGGTATAAACCACGACGACACTGGTTTTTTGTTTATAATCTCTAAATGGCATAAAGTCCTTATTGGTGCGGGTACAGGGACTCTAACCCTGGACCTCTTCCTTGGGAAGGAAGCGTTCTAACACTGAACTACACCCGCATATATATATTATAGCCAAATATTTGGATATTTGACATAAGTAACATATAATTTAATGAGTAATAAGTCACGGATTATATGAAAAAAAATATCTTCAGAATAGCGGCAGAAGCTCCGGCAGAATTACTCCAAAAATCAATCGAGTTATCTGAAAAGATTAGTCGAAAAATAAAGAGTAGTAAATCTTTTAAAAACCCCAAAAAATACTGGAACACACTCGGGCCAGGCCTAACAACCGGTGCCGCTGACGACGATCCGTCCGGTATTGCCACATATTCTCAAGCTGGCGCACAATATGGCTTTGGCCTACTTTGGATGGCTGCTTTTACATACCCATTAATGGCTGTTGTTCAAGAAATGTGTGCTCGCATCGGGATGGTAACTGGTCGTGGACTAGCCGCAAACATCCGTACTCATTTCCCGCGCAAAATTTTATATATTTCGACACTTCTGTTATTTGCCGCAAATACCTTCAATATAGGTGCTGACTTAGGCGTAATGGCCAAGACACTACAGCTACTAAATCCCGCTTGGAATTTTACCGCACTAATCATTGGCGTGACAGTATTACTACTGGGCTTTCAAATTTTCATACCCTACAAACGCTATGCTAAATATCTAAAATGGTTGGCATTAATTCTATTCGCTTACATTGCATCAGCTTTACTCGCTAACCTCGATTGGGCCAACGTCTTGCAACATGCCATCATCCCGACCATTACGTTCGAAAAAGACCAATTCTTAATTATCTGCGCCATCCTCGGTACGACAATTTCGCCATATCTATTCTTCTGGCAATCATCTCAGGAAATTGAAGACGAAATATCACACGGCAAGACAACACTTGAAGAAAGAAAAGATATCGACGCAAAACAAGTCCACGGCATGCGAACCGACATTTGGTCTGGTATGTTCTTCTCTAATCTTGTTATGTTCTTTATCATCGCTGCCTGTGGCGCAATCCTTTTTCCTCACGGTATAACTAACATCGAATCAGCCGCTCAGGCCGCTGAAGCTTTGCGACCTTTTGCTGGTGACTGGGCCTACTTCCTATTTACTCTAGGTATTCTTGGCACAGGCATGTTAGCAATTCCCGTACTAGCTGGTTCTAGTTCTTATGCCATCTCTGAAACTTTTAAGTGGCGCGAAGGCCTCAGTAAGAAATTAAAGTCGGCCTATGCCTTCTATGGCATCATCATTATCTCGATGATTATTGGACTTGCCATTAACTTTATCGGCCTAAACCCAATTAAAGTCCTAATTTACTCGGCTGTAGCCAACGGCATTGTTGCGCCACTAGTTCTCATCCCAATCGTTATTATCAGTAGCAACAAAAAGATTATGGGCCAATGGGCAAACAAGCCACTCACTAAAATCATTGGTTGGGTTGTTGTTGCGATTATGTCCATTTCCGGTATCGCTGCAATAGCCTCATTCTTCTAAAAATAGCGAGATATTCCACATATTCATAAGCATTTTGTTATTGACTATTTAGCATTTATATGGTAACCTACATATATCACCCCTAAAAGGTGAAATTTATTTGGGGAGGGCATCATAATGCAAATGATGACCAAAGAAAAACCAAGGTACCAAGTCTTCAGCTGTCCTTCAATGTTCTGTCTACTGCAATCCGCAAGGCTTGTAGGAGACAAAAAGAGTTCGCTAAGGTATACGTTTTTGGACGTTTACCAGGGCAGGCTCAAGACGCAGATTACTTCACAAATCGGAGTAAACTGCTACACAGCGAAATTCAGTGCCGACGTCCTTGATCTTTCAGATCGAATCATCGGGAAGGTCCAAGTCGAGGTCGACACCGCCCTTAGTGTGGGATATTATTCCTACGTTTAATTCCTCCCCATCCTAAATACACCGCCCCTAGCCTTCACTGGCTAGGGGCATTTCCCTTTTGACAACTCCTGCATATTTAATTGGTCACTCTCTGACTCTGAGGTCAAAAGATAGAAACTCGATTCACAGCATAAGAAAAGCTTCACACAAAAAACCGATTGACTCAGTTGTTATAATTTTATACAAAGGCTATTTAATCAGTTCTGTCCTAGAGCCTAATGTATCAATTTCATAATGAATATCAAATTCTTTTAATAATGCATCGCCAGTGTATGTATCCGTTACAGAATCGCCAACTCTAGATATTTTGATTGATAATTCGCTGGACAATGTTTTACCTGCACCAGATAACGCACCAAACCCTATGATCTGATGTTTGAATGCCGTACCGTCACCTGCATCCAACACGTCCACAGTAGCGAAACTACCAGATTCAGTGTCATTAATATTTGTCCATTTATATTCCATCCGCCATAAAACATTGCCCGTGTTAGTAGTTGTAGGTTGCCAATGTATGTGTGGATAAATATCTGACCCGACCTTCCATGCATGCGGAATTTGACCTAAAATGGCAATTGCTTGGATACCTGGCGCACCCGCCGTAAAACCGATATTTACCGTGTCAAAGACCATTGCGTTAACTGCCCCAGCTGGGTTAATAGCTGTGGCCGGGAATCGTAAATCCTCCCAAACTGTCGCGTTGCCGTTAAATACTAATGTGCCATCGGTTTCAAATTGTGAAAAATTAACACCATCCGAACCGAATTTAGCACCATTAAATGTTTGTAACCCAGCCCAAGTATTAGCACCACTGAAATTAACTGACAAACCACTAGTATCGTTAGACAAAGATGTGCCGTTTAATTTAGCAGATATAGTACCAGTAGTTATATCTATACCATTACCCGCTGTATATGATCCTGCTGGACCTTGTGCGCCCGTTGCGCCAACCGGGCCTTGAATACCCTGGATTCCCTGTGCTCCCTGTACACCAGTTGGCCCAGTAGAACCCTGTATACCCTGGATTCCTTGAGAACCGGTCGCACCGACTGGGCCCTGAATGCCTTGCGCACCAGTTTCGCCAGTATCACCCTTGTCACCTTTTAATCCTTGAATACCTTGAATACCCTGGATACCTTGGATACCTTGAATACCTTGTTCTCCTTGGGCGCCAACTATGCCAGATAAACCTAATGACGTCATAGCATAGGAAACATGCTCTGTGCCATTATGTGTAAAATGCGTTGATTCGCCACCAACTGTGTTTTTGGCATATATTTTGACTATCAATCTATCGGTTGACTCCATAGCATCTACACCAGAATATGTATGGCCTGTGACAACTTCGGCAATCGATATATTGGTGATATTAGCACTGGTAGTATTGAATAATTCCGTTTCAACCCCAGCCAAATCACGTTTATAAATGCGATAAACTATATTACCGCTACCACCACTAACATATGTATAAGTATGGAACTGCCATAGCCCAACCGGCAGTTGACTGACCCCTGGCACGTCAGGTTCGGTCGCATACGCATCAACCAGATATTCCTGATTTGGATTTGTGGTGACAGTTGATTCATCTTGTTCTATACCACCACCAGGAACACGCAAAAAGCTTTCATAGCCTGTTACGTCTGATTCTACATCCTGGAACCAATACAATTGGCCTGCGCTTTGACCATTAATACCAGCAACACCCTGAAGACCCTGAACGCCCTGAATACCTTGCGGCCCCTGGATACCTTGGGACCCTTGGATACCATCCGTACCATCAGACCCCACCAAACCAGTCTCGCCCTGAATCCCCCGCGCACCATCAGCGCCAGTTAGCCCAATTTCGCCTTGCAAGCCCGTCAAACCAGTTGCGCCACGTGCCCCAACTGCACCAGTCAAACCAGTATTGCCCTGCAAGCCACGCGGCCCGGCCGGACCTTGCTGGCCAGTCTCACCCGCAGGACCCTGTGCCCCAACAGATATAGCATGGTCACTGCTGATAACAAACGATGTGCTTCCAAGGCCCGAACTACCAGATGATATAACTGTTGCTCCATTAGGCGAGCTACTAATTGTCGATTCACCCATATCGCTCAGGTCTATGCGCCCAATGCACTCATCATCTACTTCGGCAAAAACACCACAATAAACATCACCAAATACGTTCGACAATACATTACTAAAATCTGGTTGCGCACCATTTCTCATAAACCAAATACAAAACACAATCAGTAAAATACCAGTTACGGTAACAATTATGAATTTTTTAAACTTTGGCGTCATTTATATAATCCACCTAGTTAAACTTATTATTGGGTACCGGCTGTACTAGTAGTATCTAGACTAAAAGGTGCTATATTAATAATCTTTTTGACTGAAGGTCGGTACAATATAGCCTTTTGGGCAATCGTATAGGCCAACAATTTATCGCCGTTTTGTGCATCTTTGAAAAAGGCTTGGCTAGATAGCTTATCTTTGTCGGTGACTGTGGCAACGGTAGGATCTTCACCCGTAGGCAATATCATTAATTTGTTGACATCTTCAACCAATATGGCAGTTTCTTGTTTGGCGGCAACAGTCGGATCATTTTTCAGTTCCTGGTACTCATTATAGAAAAAAATCATGCCCGCAATACAGAAAATAACAAACAAAGCACCAATTATCATAACTACTAGTTTAAAAACCGGTTTTTTATTGGA
>CAIMUU010000023.1 GCA_903844835.1 uncultured bacterium
CGGTATTGATTAGCGGGGTGCCATCAGCGGCGTTTAGTATGTCATTGATACCACCTATGGGGAAGTCAAATCCTCAATTGCGTGATGCGCTGAAGAAGTTGTCGTCCGCCAAGTTTGGACGACCTAGGGCAGAAGTTGAAAAGGAAATATTTGCCCGCCTAGGCGCTGGTGACGCCGCAAAAAAAATTAAACTAGATGCATTAAAGATGGCTCAGCAAGAAAAAATTGATAAATTAGCCCTGCCAGCTCAAAATAATAACCCCAAAACAGTTGGCAAGTCTACCTTCCTTGACGATTGGCTAGCAAAGAGACAACAGATATCATCCGATAATCCAAAGACATTAAGCACACCCAAGGAGGCAATTAGTGTACCGGCCGAGTCAAAAACTGCTTTAGCAGTAGACGATGCACTAAATGTCCGTGACCAAAATATGGACGATGGAGTTTCAATTAAGCTTCGTTAGAATTGTATGCTTAACAAAGTCTAAAATTTTTTGCCAGTAAATAAAATCCGGAGGTAATCAAAGATTACGCCCGAAGCCCAGCCTGCAATGAACGAGGCG
Organism: uncultured bacterium; assembly: GCA_903844835.1. Taxonomy (GTDB): domain Bacteria; phylum Patescibacteriota; class Saccharimonadia; order Saccharimonadales; family Saccharimonadaceae; genus UBA1547. The sequence continues at coordinate 564 of CAIMUU010000023.1, forward strand.
ATTGTCTCAAAGCCAGATAGAGCGTAGCCTGTTGTTTTTGCGACTGTGTAGGTAGTAAGCGTAAAAATAAAAGCAAAAATAGCTCCGGATAGCATCGAGTTGGGTCGAGCGAGAGTGCTTCCTATAATGTCGCTGGTCTTTTCAACAATTTTATTGTGTGTAAATTTGCTAAACAACCGGCTACTTAATGGTAACTCGCTTTGGACATGTTTTAGGGTGCGATTGTAGCTTTCGTCGCGTCGTTTGTCATCGATTGGCCCACGATAACGCAAGGTAGCAGAGCGGTCTTTAGACGTTTCTAAAATTTTTCCCTTAGTCTCAACACTAATGGCGTTTTTCATTACTTCTAGCCTAGCGCTTTCGGTTCGGTTTTTTGAGCTGTCGGGGGATAATTCCTGGCTCTCTCTGTCTTTGCTCAGTCTGTCGAGGCGTTGTGCGGCCGACCGACTAGTCTCGATAGAGTGGTCTTGGTTAATGTTTTTTAGACGCTCTTGTCTATCGCTCATAGTTAAATTGCCCCTATGCTAGCACTCTTACGAATTAAATGGATTTCTTTCTCAAGTTGGCGTGTGCGTGCAAAAAAATATGCAGCAACCGCAAGAACAATACATGCAAATATTACATTCTCAGTTGGTCCTGTTTTTGGCAATTCTGTAGCAATTGTTTCAACAATTTTAACCGTAGGGCAGGCGACATCAATGCTGATTGAGTTTCCAAAAGTATTTGTAATTTTACAGTCGTAAGACGTAAGATCGCTGGTACCCTTGGCTATTTGGGGGATCGGGTCGAGCAGTTTAATAACAAAAGTTCTAGTTTGAGTGTCGTTTGGGTCTAGAGAAAAACTTGGCCATGATAATACGCCATTTTTTGTGTCTATTGTCCCGCCCCCATTGTCAATGACGGTTGCATAATCTAATATGTCTCGAATGTTATCCTCTGGTTCAATTGTCGCGGATTTTAGGCCGTCATTCTTTATGGTTATCGTAAAGCTAATCTGGTCACCAGGTTTTGCTATTACTGTTGAGGCATCGGCAAATCCTTGAGATATATTCGTGGAAGTCTTTGACTTTATTATGTCTGGTGAGCATTTGCTGTCGCTGAATAGCAGAGTAACATTACCGGGGCATGGCTTGCATAAAGCATCACTAGCCAGAAGTTGTGGGTTTATGGTGCATTTTTCTGGTGGAGTAATGTCAGTTACAAGATTTCCGCAGCCTTCCAATATGGCAAACCAGCCAATGTTTTTGGAGTAACCAACCCATCCGGTTACTTTAGTGGTTGAGCTATACCAGAGGCTCAGAGGTCTTGAATATACGGTAGTTGCTTTCTGGCCATTTGAGCCTGGAACATTATATTCGCGTTCACCCTGGGCGTAGCTGAAGTGTGGGACAAAGCCCCAAGATAATTTATTGCCAATTGTCCATGACGTATATTGTGCCGATGATATTTCTGACCTTGTTATGCCAGCAAAATTCATGACATCTTTTAGGTTTTTTGTGTTCAGATCGTAGGGCGCCAGGAAGTTGTCTAGTGATTTATTTAAGCCGCCGTAGACCATGTCGTTTTGACTTGATGCGTTTGCTGATGTCGCTGGCTGAAACACTGCCAGTGACTGGACTACAAGAGCTAGTGCAACAAAAATCAAAGTTAATCTTCTGGTAGCGTCTTCTTTTCGGAGTCTCTTAGCGTAAAAGCCAAGCTGCCCTACGAGTGCGGGGCTGAATGGTAAATTTGACACTATTCTTTTAAACATAATTTCGAATATTTATATTTTATTTACACCTCTTACACTACACTTTAGCATAAGAAATATGTTCAATGCAATAGCTTGAGCGAACACAATTTATCAGCTATAATAGTAGTATTGTAAATAGCTAGATAAGTCTGGAACAGATGGGGGAGTTGATAGTGATTAAACAAAAAAACGATAATTCTTATGACGGGTCTCAGATCCAAGTTCTTGAGGGTCTCGATCCAGTTAGAAAACGTCCCGGGATGTACATTGGCAGTACTGGGTATGAAGGAATTCATCATTTAATTAAGGAAATCGCCGATAACTCAGTTGACGAGGCTATTGGCGGATATGCTACGAAAATTATTGTGACCCTCCAGAGTGATGGTGGGGTTAAGGTAGATGACGATGGACGCGGCATACCAGTCGACAAACACCCCAAGACTGGGAAAAGTACCCTTGAGACGGTTTTAACCATCCTGCATGCAGGTGGTAAGTTTGGAGGTGGGAGCTATAAGGTGTCCTCCGGTCTTCATGGCGTTGGTTCGAGTGTTGTCAACGCCCTTTCCAGTCGTCTAATCGCAGAGGTTGTAAAGGATGGCCAGCTATATTCAATGGAATTCGAAAAGGGTATACCCATGGGTGAGCTTCAAAAGCTCGGTAAGACTAACCGCAGCCGTGGCACAACTATAACGTTTTACCCAGACCCAACTATCTTTAAAGAAGGAGTAGAGTTTGACTATAAGTGGGTTGTCAGCTATCTGCGCCATCAGGCGTATTTAACAAAGGGCGTGTTTACGTCGGTAAGGGATGAAAGGACTGGTGAGAAGGAGTCGTTCTATTTTGAGGGCGGTATTCAGAGCTATGTTCGTCACCTAAATGTTGGCAAAGACGTTGCAACGGACAATGTTTTTTATGTCGAGAAGCAAGTTGAAGATTCAATAATTGAGATTGCACTTCAATATAATGATACTTTTGTGGAAACTATAAAGCCTTTTGCTAATAACGTACTGACTTTAGATGGTGGTACACATTTGGTTGGTTTTAGGTCTGCTTTAACGCGTGTTATTAATGACTATGCTAGGAAGAGTGGGCTTTTAAAAGAAAAGGAAGAGAACCTGACTGGCGACGATATTCGTGAAGGCTTGACTGCAATTATTCTTGTTAAGATTCCAGACCCGCAATTCGAAGGTCAGACAAAAAATAAGTTAGGCAACCCAGAGGTTCGTCGTTATGTCGAACAGGTAATGAATGAGTATTTCTCTTATTATCTTGATGAGAACCCTAATGTCGCAAAAGTAATTGTCGGCAAGGCATTGTTAGCGGCAAGGGCTCGTAAGGCCGCTAGGGCGGCCCGCGACAATGTTATTCGCAAGGGCGCCCTTGATGGGATGAGTTTACCTGGCAAATTAGCAGATTGTTCAAGCAAAAACCCTTCGGAATCGGAGTTATATATTGTTGAGGGTGATTCGGCTGGTGGGTCTGCAAAATCTGGACGCGATAGCAAGACTCAGGCGATTTTACCGCTAAGGGGTAAGGTATTGAACGTCGAGAGGGCAAGGCTTGATCGTATGCTCGGCAATAATGAAATTGTCAGCTTGATTAAGGCGATGGGTGTTGGCATTAGTGATCAATTTGATATTTCCGGCCTAAGATATCATCGAATAATTATTATGACCGATGCCGATGTTGACGGAAGCCACATCGCAACATTGCTCATGACTTTCTTTTTCCGTTATATGCGCGAAGTTGTTGATGGTGGGCACATTTATCTTGCCAAACCTCCATTGTTTCTGCTCAAGACAAATACAAAAAAATACTATGCCTATAGCGATGAAGAGCGTGACGCAATAACTAGTAGATTAATATCAGAAAAAATTGAAAAAGGTCAAAAGTCTGATATTGGCGATGATAAGATGAAACAGGCCGGTATTACATTGATGCAACGCTATAAGGGTCTTGGCGAAATGGACGCTGAACAACTTTGGGAGACTACAATGAATCCAATAAATCGCGTATTGATCCAAGTAAGAGTCCAGGATGCAGAGTTAGCTGACGCGATATTCACTAAGCTGATGGGGGACCAGGTTGACCTAAGGAAGAGCTTTATACAGGGACGATCAAAGTCGCTTAATCTTGAGGAGTTGGATATATAATTATGAACGATGAAGAAAATACATCAATTGATAGTAATGTTGTGTTCGATACTACGCATTCACGTGTTGTAGAAAAACAAACGATTGAAGATACGA
>CAIMUU010000024.1 GCA_903844835.1 uncultured bacterium
GGCTCTTCTTTACATAGTAATTATATAGATGCCAATTTCCCTAACTTAATCGAAGTTCCTTTCAAGATTTCAACAGTTGATGGTGATGTGTACAAAGAATGGATTGACAATCCATTTAAGTCTGACGAGGAAAAGGCCGAATTTATACATGATTTAAAAACTACTCAAATGATAACATCCCAACCAAACCCAGAAAGTTACACAAAAGTTTTTGAAGACATTATTAATAACGGAATAACAGAAATTGCCGTAGTCCCAATGAGTCGCGGATTAAGCGGTTCAATCAATTCAGCCGAATTGGCTGCACTAGGATTGCATAGTGAGGCCAATATAGTAGTTGCAGATTGCAAAACTGTATCAATCGGTCAAGGTTTATTAATAACCCAAGCCGATATTGAAAATAGGAAGGGTGAATTTGAAAACGCAACACAATTAGTCGATAGAATCGAACAATTGTCCAAAAAAGTATATGTTGCCCAAGCATTCTCTAGTCTAGAACATTTGCGAAAAGGTGGCAGAATTGGCCTAGCATCAAGTATGGTTGGTGGCATCCTGGGTATTATACCGATTATTGGCGCCAATGAAGAAGGCAAACTTGTACCTATTGACAAAAAAAGAGGTTGGAAAAAATCACGTGAAGCAATTATACATCACGTTTCAGATAACGTTGGTCAACAAGCTGTCCGACTGGCACTTGTTCATTTTGAATCAGATCAATTAGACAATTTACGTGAAGAAATAAAAGACAGATTTGTAATTGCAACAGATGAAAATGATGCCCCATACGATACTTTAGAATGTGAACAAAATATGGTTACCGCCGCCCACTCCGGTCCAGGTGTTGTCGGGCTAGGGGCATTAGTTGTTGATAGATAAATCACTTTATCCTAGGTAATTGAACTAGGTAATTGTTGCGTAATACAATGAATATTACCACCACCCAATAAAATTTCGCGGGCTAATATCCCAACGACTTCTCGGTCTGGGAATAATTCGCGAATTTTGGCCATAGCCGCCTCGTCCTTTTCATCATTAAATAGGGGCATTACTATACCACCATTAGCAATATAAAAGTTCACATACGAAGCCGCCATTCGTGTTCCTTCTGCTCTAGGCAATGTGCCATCAACGGAATCTACGCCTTCACTTTCTTGTTTTGTAATTATCACTGGCTTTGGTGTATGAATTTTATGAATTTCTAACTGACGGCCTTTTGAATCAACAGTATTAGAAAGTATTTCATAATTTTCTTGGGATATCTCATATTGTGGATCTGACTCATCATCCGTCCAAGCCAACAAAACTACCCCAGGACGTGCAAAACAACAAATATTATCGACATGGCCGTTGGTTTCGTCTTTGTATATGCCACGTTTCAACCAAATCACTTTATCACAACCTAAATATTGGCATAAATTATGGTCTATTTCGTTTTTACTCATCGAAGGATTACGACCTTTGCTAAGTAAACATTCTTCCGTTGTGATGACAGTTCCGTCACCATCTGAATGAATCGAACCGCCTTCTAATACAAAGTTTTTTGTTCTGTAGCAATCTTTTCGTTCGACGGCGCAGACTTTATCGCCAACTTGATCATCTTTGTCCCATGGGAAAAATAAACCATCGACTAACCCGCCCCAGGCATTAAAAACCCAGTCTATCCCACGCACAATTCCTTCGGCATTTTTAACAAAAGTTGGACCACAATCACGCATCCAAGCATCGTCACTACTCATCTCGATAACACGTATATTATCCGGCAACATATTTTTTGCGTTATCATATTGTCGCTGATTAACTCCAACGGTCACTGGTTCAAATCTGCTAATTGCTGTTGCGACTGCAGTAAATGCCTGCTGAGCCGGCCTGGCGCCATCACGCCAATTATCTGGCCGTTCTGGCCATAACATCCAACAGCCAGCGTGTGACTCGTATTCACCAGGCATGTGAAATCCATCGTTTTTTGGAATAGTGTCCAGCAGTTTCATACTATGAACTCTTTCTTTTTTTCCAATTGCGCATTACTGCGACCTGACCAATTATTTCACCGACAACAATAGCCGATACCGAACCGATAATTAACCATTGATCTGGAGCTAAAGAATTTGTCGTACTGTCATATGGGAAAAAGGTAAATAATAAAGCAGCTATCAATAATACCAGTGGCACAATTGATATCAACGTTATCACGAATTTACCCCCAAAAACTTTGAAAGGCCTTGGTCTTTTTGAATCAATCTTTCTAAGTTTCAAAAAGGCAGGGAACAAGAATAAGTATGAAGCAATAAATGTAACGACGTTAAGTGCAAAGAATGTCCAGAATATATCGACA
>CAIMUU010000025.1 GCA_903844835.1 uncultured bacterium
AAGCTGTTAAAAATTGTTGACAACAGCCACGAAGCCCTACAGGCTTCGACAGATTTTCGATTAATTGACCGCAAAGTAGTCGATCAATATAATAAACTGACCGAAAGAAACCGAGTTGCCAGAAACCTTATTGACTGGTTGGGATTTAAAAAAACAACCATCCCGTTTGACGCACTAGCTCGCCATGCCGGGAAAGCAAGTTATTCATATAAAAAGCTAGTGAAGTTAGCTATTGATGGAGCTATCAAACACTCAACAAGACCCCTAAAGTTAATCGGCGTCCTTGGGCTAGCGATATCAACAATATCTATATTATTGATATTATTTTTGGTTATAGAAAAATATATATTATTAGACCCCCTCAACCTAGCAGTTACCGGCACGGCTTTCCTGGCAATTTTTCTAAGTTTTTTAGTTGGAATTGTACTGACTTGCCAGGGCCTTCTGGCGCTCTACATAGAAAATGTCTACTACGAAACGCAGAATAGACCTCTTTACATTATTAGTGAAGAGAATTAATGAAAATACTCTGGTTAACATGGAAAGATAGATCCCACCCACTAGCTGGTGGCGCAGAGACCGTGTCAGGCGAGATTATGGATCGCTTGGCCCGAGATGGCAACAGCATAAAAATGATTACTGCAAGATATAATAATTCTCTAGCAGAAGAAACAGCTAAGGGCGTAGAGATTTATAGAGTTGGTAATCGCTACACTGTCTATTTAAAAGCTAAACAATTATACAAAAAAGAACTTAAGGGCTGGGCCGACTTAGTGGTGGACGAAATGAACACTATCCCATTTGGCAGCGGATTTTATAATCATACTCAAAATATCTTACTATGCTACCAATTAGCTCGCGAGGTATGGTTTTACCAGATGCCATTCCCACTATCATTATTTGGCTATCTAATTGAGCCACTAATGCTTCATAGATTATCAAACAATTATCAAACAGTAGTCACAGAGTCACAGAGCACAAAAACCGATTTAGCCAAACACGGCTTTAAAAATATAAACATTTTCCACGTCGGTATGGGGCTTAAGCCAGTGAATACGCTACGAGAAAAGAAAAATATCAGCATGATTCTATCGCTTGGTGCTATTAGGCCGATGAAGCGGACACTTGATGCGATTAGGGCTTTTGAGATTGCGCGAACCAAAAATAACGACCTAAAAATGGTGATTGCCGGTGATAACAGTGGCAAATATGCAAAAAAGGTCATAGATTACGTGGCAAGATCCAAACACTCAAGGGCCATTGACATAGTTGGCCGAGTCTCAAATAGCCAAAAACTGAAACTCATGCAAGAAGCTGGTTTAATTATTGTAACGTCTGTAAAAGAAGGTTGGGGCCTAATAGTCACAGAGGCTAATAGCCAAGGCACCCCCGCGATAGTGTATGACGCTGATGGGTTGAGAGATAGCGTTCAGGATGGGATAACTGGATTACTGTCGCCCACCTCAGACTATAGATTGATGGGCGACAAAATAGTGGGAATATTGTCTGATAGAGGTAAATATGAACTACTTAGGACCACTGCGTGGAATTGGAGCAAAAAATTTACATTCGAGAACTCTTATAGTGAATTTTTAAAAGCAATAAAAATACAATAAATTGCAATTACCCCCCTGCTATGGTTAAATAGAGTTATATTAAAAATGTAGATAAGTTATGAGTATTAAAAAAAATAAAAAGCTAAATACTAGGGTAAAGAAAATACTTATTGGTATTTTTCTATTGATCTTATTTGCACTAATCTCATTAAAGCTTTTTGGATTAATTAATCTCTCACCAACAAACAATGGGGACACTACCAATGCCGACAAGGCATCAGAGATAGACGCCGCTAATAAACAAAAGTTTATCGAAAACCAACTTATTAATGAAACTACGAATAATAACACAGAGCCATCGGTATCTACATCTGATAATATAATAATCTTAACTAGCCGCGAATCCGACGGTAGTATTACCATTACGACACGGCTGTCACAGTATAGTGATGGTACTTGCGACTTAACGATTAGCAATAATGGCCAGACCCATACCCAGTCTGCGACAGTTATCTATCAGCCCGAATTTTCTACCTGTGCTGGATTTAATGTGCCACTAGGTGCGCTTGGCGCTGGCAATTGGCAGATTTCACTAACAGTATCCTCAAAAGGCATTTCAAACATCAAAACTGCCCAAGTGGAGATAAGATAATGTCCAAAAAAATAATATGTTTGTCAATCACCGTTGCTCTAGTCGGTATGTTTTTATCTATAGGTAAAATTGATTACGTTTCAGCTGTTACATCTACGGCGTGGAAAGCGGGTAATATCATTGACGATAGCATATTTACTGATAAATCAACAATGAGCGTTGACCAAATTCAATCATTTTTAAATAACAAAGTGCCAAATTGTGACACTAATGGGCTAATAATGTTTAATGCCACACTTAATAGGGCACAATATAGCGCATCCATTGGCAAACCGGCCCCATTCACTTGTCTAAAAGATTACTTTGAGGTGCCAAAGACATCACCAGGCCCAGAGATACCTGAAAATAACTTTGGCGGGAAACCAATACCTGCTGGTGCGATAAGCGCGGCTCAAATCATTTGGGATGCCGCCCAGCAATATAACATAAGCCCAAAAGTTCTATTGGTAAAGCTAGGCACAGAATCTGCAGGACCGCTAACAACTGACGATTGGCCTTTTTTGAGCCAGTACACATATGCAATGGGTTCACATTGCCCAGATTCTGGGCCTGGCGGTAGTGCCAATTGTGACATAAACTACTCAGGCTTTTCTATGCAAATCTACTCAGCAGCTTCTCTACTAAATTGGTATCTTGAAAGCATGACCGAACCCTGGTGGGCATATAAAAGACCCTACCAGGATAACAACATACTATGGAATATATCTGAGAGTAATTGTGGTGGATCTAATGTTTATATCGAGAACAGAGCAACTGCTGCATTATACACTTATACCCCATACCAACCAAACAAAGCAGCGCTAGATAACATGTATGGCACAGGTGATGGCTGTAGCGCGTATGGTAATCGAAATTTCTGGAGATTATACAATGATTGGTTTGGTACTACTGTTGGACAGCCAGTATTTAGCTACACTGTAGTTTCACAGACGGCATATAGCGACAGCGAGTATCAATCTGAAATACCAATGCCATTAACTATCGAGCCAAATTCCAACGTATACCTAAAATTAGTCGTAAAAAATACTGGGAACCAAACCTGGTATAAAGGCTCTCTACGGATTGGCACCACGGGGCCAGTGGACAGATCCTCAATTTTCTCAAACAGTACTTGGCTTGGAGCAAATAGACCAACCGAGATGGTCGAACAAAATGTCATGACGGACAACGAAGCAACGTTCAAAATAAAACTAACGGGCCCAAACTACCTTGGAACATTCAACGAGCATTTTAGCCTTTTAATAGAGAGTTATCGCTGGATAGGCGGAGATATTAATATCCCAATAACAGTAGCTTCTGCAAATGATTTTTACTCAGTACAAAATGTCTCTTTTGATATTTATTCAGACGCCAAAATGACAAATAAGATTAACCCACTAAATATTATCAGATTTACTTCTTCAAAATTATACGCCAAAGTGGTCTTAAAAAACACCGGTAATATACCGCTCCCGGCCGACTCAACAAAACTAGCACCAACTAACCCGATAGATACAGATAATTTATTTAGTGACAGTAGTTGGTTGGTGGGTAGCAGGGTAATTGCAGCAACTGAAGGTGAAGTTTTGCCTGAAGAAATGGCAACGTATGTCTTTTCAATTACCACACCAGACAACCCATTGCCTCTTACCCAATTGCAATTTGGATTAGTTGTCGAATATGTGCAATGGCTAAGCTTTAATGTTGGTACATTATCAGTACAAACAGTAAAAAGACCTCCGTCATCACTAAATGAGAATCAAGTTCTTACAACAAATGAAGCTTTATTGTCTGGAGATGAAAAATATGCCCTAATACTCCAAAGTGATGGTAATTTGGTTCTATATTCTCCGACAAGGCCCATATGGAATAGCGGCACGGTCGGCATGGGCGGCGTAAGACTCATAGTCCAGTCTGACGGCAATCTAGTACTCTATAACCAAAATTGGTCTGCAGTTTGGCATAGCAAAACAGACGGCAGGGGGGCATCTTCTCTGCAAATACAGGACGACGGAAACCTAGTCATGTATAACGCGAGAGGCTTTACCTGGGCAAGCTGGACAGTCGCAAAGACATAGGGCAACAGAACCGTAGATATTAGCCAATATATCTGCTAATATTATTAATACATGATAAAAAATGAGACCATCTTTGTTGACGGCCTTCCATTAGTAAATGGACACTTTAGTGGTGTTGGACAGTACGTCCTTGGCATTATGAAGGGGTTCGACGAAATAATTTCAGAACAGATTAATTCCGGAGAAAATCCCACGAAAGTTAAAGTAATAATACCATATGATATGGTCAAAAAATTCCGCGACTACAAACTTAAGCACATTGACTATGTTAAATATCCAGTCTCTTTCCGCATAATGGCAAAGCTATGGCGCAGAGGGATTATTATCCCCTTAGACTTACTGTATGGCAAGGGTGTGTATATTTTCTCCAACTTCGTATCGATGCCATTAATCTTCAGTAAATCAATGCTGGTTATTTACGACATTTCATTCGAGCTTTACCGCCAATACTCAGATGAGGGAAACGCAAAGTTCCTTTCGTCTGCTGTAAAAAAATCTATAAATAAAACAGATAAAATTGTTACTATATCTCAAAATGCAAAAAAGGAAATTGTTAATTTTTATGGGCTAGATGATAATTTTGTAGCGGTAGCTACCCCAGCAACAGATCCTAGCCTTTTCTATAGGCGCAGCAATAATGAAATCGAAAAAACAAAAGATAAATATGGTATCGCTGGCAATTACATTCTTGCTCTCTCAAATCTAGAGCCACGAAAAAACCTAACAACCCTTGTCAAAGCCTATTGTAATTTACCCAAAAAAACCCGCAACACAACATCGCTGCTCCTAGTGGGCGTCAGTGGCTGGAATGTTGACAACCTATTCAACTTTATAGTCCAAAAAGTCAATAGCGGGTACAATATAACAAGACCGTCACAATACGTAAGCGATTTTGATAAACCCGCAATTCTATCCGGGGCTTCAATGTTGGTATACCCAAGCCATTACGAGGGCTTTGGCATGCCGCCGCTCGAGGCACTAGCTTGCGGGACTCCCGTAATCACATCAGACAACTCATCACTGCCAGAAGTTGTAGGGGATGCGGGGATAATGTTAAAAAGTGATGATACCAAGGGCTTCACGATAGCGATGCTTAGCTACCTAAAATCTTCCGCATCAACAAAGAAATCAATTATCGAAGGCCCAAAACGTGCAAAATTATTTTCCTGGAAAGAAAGCGCTAAAGTCTATTTGTCAGCGGCGAGGGACCTTAAATG
>CAIMUU010000026.1 GCA_903844835.1 uncultured bacterium
CTGAGCTTAATATTTTAAAGGGTCGTCGAAGTGAAGTCGCTGCCAAGATTGCTGAAGCGCGTGACTTTGGTGATTTAAGCGAGAACGCTGAATATGAGGTTGCTCGTGAGGAGCAAGGCTTAGTTGAAACTCGAATTGCCGAAATTGAAGACATCGTTATGAATGCTGAAATTATTAAGGCAAGCAGCGGCTCATCAAAGGTTGGCCTTGGTAGCAGGGTTGAGCTTAGGACTGATGATAAGAGTATCGTCTTCACCGTTGTTGGCCCAGTTGAGGCTGACCCAATTGAGGGACGAATTAGCGATAAATCACCAATCGGTGAAGCTTTGTTTGGTAAAAAAGTTGGCGACCAGGCGACCATAACGACACCAAAGGGTGCCGTAACATACGAAATCGCCAGCATCAATTAAATAATGCTATAATTTATAGCATATATGGCAACATTAAAAGACTTCCGTGACGAGCGATTACGAAAACTCCAAGATTTAAAAAGTTTGGGTATTGATTCATATCCGGCTGATTCACATCGAACTCATAACTTATCTGAGATTATTACTAATTTTAATGGTCTTGAAGGTAAGGTTGCGACTGTTGTCGGTCGAATTGTTGGTATCCGCAAGTTTGGCAAATTGGCTTTTATCGTTATCAAAGATTTTAGCGGTCAAATCCAATTATTTTTAAGGTCTGATTTGGTGGCTGGTGTTGATGCTACAAATAATCAAATCGGTATTGCCCAGTTGCCATTACTTGACACTGGAGACTTTGTTGAGGCTGTCGGGAGTGTCATTAAGAGCAAGACTGGCGAAATATCGATTGAGGTGACAAAATTGCGCTTGCTAGCTAAGGCGCTTCGCCCAATGCCAAGCGTTATCGAGGGCTTTACTAATAAAGAAGAGCGGATGCGTCGTCGCTATGTCGATATGAATGTTAATCCTGATGTGCGCGACAGATTTGTCAGGCGCAGTAAATTTTGGCAGGCTACGCGAGATTTTCTCAATCAACATGAATTTGTCGAAATTAATGTTCCAGTGCTTGAGCATACGACTGGCGGAGCCGATGCTAATCCGTTTGTGACCCATATGGATGCGCTTGATCAGGATTTTTATTTAAGAATTAGTCACGAACTGCCATTAAAGCGGCTAATTGGAGCTGGCTTTGAAAAAGTATATGACATTGGTCCACGTTTTCGAAATGAGAGTTTTAGTGATGAGCATTTGCCAGAGCATGTGGCAATGGAATGGTATTGGGCTTATTCCAATTGGCAAGATGGTATGAAGTTTATGGAAGAAATGTACAAATACGTGCTTCAAAAAACTTTTGGGACTCTGCGATTTAAGCTTAACAACAAGGCGATTGACATGGAAAAGACATGGGAAGTTTGGGATTACGCCTCTGTTATTAAAGACAAATATGGCATCGATGTTTATAATAGCTCACTTGATGAAGTAAAGCAGGCCTTGATTAGCCATAAATTAGAAGTCAAACAGACCGAAAATCGGGCGCGCTGTATCGATAAGCTTTGGAAAAATATTCGCAAAGACGTCGACGGGCCAATTTGGTTAATTAATACTCCAAAATTTATTAGTCCACTTGCCAAGAGCAATCCTAACGATGAGCAGTCAGTTCAGCGATTTCAGCCGATAATTGCCGGCAGTGAACTCGGCAATGGTTTTTCGGAATTAAATGATCCACTTGAACAGCTAGCAAGATTCAAAGAACAACAAGGCATGCGCGAATCTGGCGATAAAGAAGCCATGATGTTAGATATTGATTTTATTGAGATGCTTGAATATGGTATGCCACCGGCTTGCGGTTGGGGCTATAGCGAGCGTGTCTTCTGGGTGTTTGAAGGAGTCACAGCGCGCGAAGGTGTGCCTTTTCCACAACTTCGAACCGAAATTGACAGTACGACCCGTGAGATATATTCAGACGTTAATCTTCTTTAGCTTTATAAAATATCTAAAAATCCGTCGATAGTTAAGCGCTAGGTTTATCATGGCTTTTCGAGTATTATAGATTAATGATTGAAGTGAAAAATCTTGTAAAAACCTATGGCACAAAGGGTGATTTTCTAAATGCTGTCAATGATGTAAGTTTTTCTATTCCTAGTGGTGCGAGTGTGGCGATTTTAGGGAAATCGGGCAGTGGCAAATCAACGCTTATGCATATAATGAGTGGACTTGATAAGCCAACGTCTGGTGAGGTTTTGATTGATGGTAAAAACATTATGCTGCTCAAACAAAAAGAGATCGATAAGTTCCGCTCTAAAAAGATGAGTTTTATTTTTCAAAGTTTTTTTGTTCAAGCTAAGGAAAGTTGCTATGACAATGTCAGTTTGCCGCTTGAGATTGCTGACGTCCCTAATTCAAGGCGTCGCGCCATGATAGAATCAGCCCTCGCGGCGGTTGATTTGTCTGAAAAGATTAAAGCGCGAGCTAAAGAACTATCTGGTGGCCAAAAACAACGACTGGCTGTAGCTAGGGCAATCGTAAATAGCCCACAGATACTATTTGCCGACGAACCAACTGGCAACCTTGATAGCGTGACTGGTGGTTTAGTCGAGGACTTATTATTTGGCTATAGCAAAAAAAACAAGGTTACATTAATTATTGTTACGCATGATTTTGATTTGGCGGCTCGTTGCGAAATTCAGATTCATCTAAAAGATGGCAAAATTGATTCAATTAAGGGGTTGAAAAAATGAAGATAGCAGATATTGTGATTCGAGCTGGACGTAGCCTAAAGCAGGCCAAGGCCAGGACATTATTAACTAGTTTAGCAATTGGGGTTGGGGCCTTCACTATTGTTTTAAGTTTTGCTGTTGGTGCTGGTGGGCGAGACTATGCCAGTAATTTAATTAGTAGCAACACCAACCCAAGGGAATTGTTTGTTCAGCCAATTCAGGATGCCAATAACGACCCCACTAAGCCTCAAAAATATTCTGAAACCCCTACGATGAGTTTTGGTGCTTTTACGACAAAGCTATTAACCCAGGATGATGTTGATTTAATTGCCAAGGTTGGTGGCGTGACTTCAGTAACACCAATTTATATGGCAAAAATAAAATATATTGTGGCCGAGGGTCAAGATAAGTATCTTGCTAGCATTAGGGCATTTAACGATGGAGTTACCTTGGAGTATACCTCAGGTAGCTCAGACGGTATTAACGCTGATGGCATTATTATTACAGATAATTATCTAGAGCCCTTTGGGTTTGCTAGTGCCAGCGATGCCATAGGCAAAAAAGTTCAAATTGCTGTGGATAGAGCAAACAGCTTGCCGATCAATCTCGATGTTAAGATATATGACCTAAGCGTCGTTGGCGTAGTTGAGAGTTCAGTTTTTGCGGCTAGCCCGATTAGCGGTATGCAGGTTTCAAATGAAATTATCAAGTCGATATATGATTATAGCCAGCAAGGGACTCCGACCTACGGTAAATATTCTGGCGCGATCGTCCTGACAAATGCCGATGCTGATATGAATACGGTTAAGGGCGATATTGTCGACGCTGGCTACCAGGCTGATACTCCAGAGGATTTGATGAGTTTCATTTTTCAATTCATTGATGTGTTGCAGGCAATCTTGGTCGGATTTGGTATTCTGGCAGTTCTAACCTCGGTTTTTGGAATTATCAATACGCAATATATAAGTGTTCTGGAACGAACCCAGCAAATTGGTTTAATGAAGGCTCTTGGCATGAGACGACGTGATGTTGGTAGGTTATTCAAGCTCGAGGCAGCCTGGATTGGCCTATTAGGTGGTTCAATTGGTGGAGTTTTGGCAATTATTGCCGGCACCATAGCGAACCCATATATAAGCGAATCGTTAAATATTGGCAGTGTCAAATTGATTATTTTTGAACCATTTAGTATTGTTGCCGTGATTATTGGGCTGGTAATTATATCGGTTGTTTCAGGAATTTTACCAGCTAGAAAAGCTGCAAAATTAAATCCTATTGAAGCGCTAAGAACCGAATAGAACATAACGCTAGATTTATTTTTTTGTGATATTTCCCCAATTCAATAATCTATAATCCATAATCTAATTCCTGCTCGCATTATATCTCTGATATAATGAGCCTATGTTAGATATAAAATATATTCGCGATA
>CAIMUU010000027.1 GCA_903844835.1 uncultured bacterium
CATATTTGGCATGATTTTTCTTCCAACAAAGGTGGCGACATTTTTGCGTTTATTATGGAAGTCGAGGGTATGGATTTTCGGGCTGCGCTGGAGCATCTGGCCAGAAAAGCTGGTGTTGATTTAACGATTTATGACACCAAGGGCAGTCAAGAGGTTGCTAGGCGCAAAAAACGACTACTTGAGGCCAATGAATTAGCCGTAAATTATTATCAACAGAGTTTAGTAAAAAATCAGCATGCCTTAGAGTATGTTTTTAAAAAACGTGGCCTGAGTAAGCAGGTTGTTCAGGATTTTAAGATTGGCTATGCGCCAACTAGTGGTGATGCCTTGGTGAAATTTTTAACAATGAAGGGTTTTGGTTCGGGTGAGTTGTCTCAAGCGGGACTGGTAAATCGTTTTGGCGGGGATCTTTTTCGTGGCCGAATGATGGTGCCACTTATGGACGGGACTGGGCAGGTAATCGGTTTTACTGGACGAATTATTGTTGCTGATGATAATTCGCCAAAGTATTTGAATACACCGCAAACTCTGCTTTACGACAAAGGGCGTCATGTTTTTGGGCTGTCACAGGCTAAAGAGGCAATTCGCGCCAATGATTACGCCGTGGTTGTTGAGGGTAATTTGGATGTTATTAGCAGTCATCAAGTTGATATTTGCCAGGTTGTTGCGACTGCTGGTACAGCTATGACTGAGAACCATTTGCGAGCATTAGTTCGGCTTAGTAACCGAATTCGTTTAGCTTTTGATGGCGACAAGGCTGGTCTAGCTGCGACCGAACGGGCGATTCCGATAGCTCAGGCTGTTGGAGTCGAATTGACGATTATATCGCTACCAAGTGACGCCAAGGACCCTGATGAATTAATCAAGCAGGACCCAAAATTATGGCAACAGGCAATTGATACGGCTGAACCGGCGGTCGATTGGGTTTTGAAGCAATATGCATTGCGTGAGGATTTAAAAACTGCAATAGGTAAGCGACGTTTTACGACGGCGGGTCTTGATATGGTGCGTTTATTGCAGGATTCGGTCGAACAAGAGCATTATATATCCAAGATTGCTGAACTTTGTGGCTCATCGACGGAAGCGCTGAAGGAAAAACTGGCCGGCGGGGGAGTGCAAGCCGAAAAACAGCTCAAAAAAATTACAAATCAGGTTGAGATTGTCTCAGATCCTGCAGACTTTCAGGATAACTTGTTGGCAGCAGCCCTTATTGATAGTGCTACGCAAGATTTGTTTCGCCAAGTCGATGTTGGCATTTTTAGCACTCCCGAACGACAGGCGGTTGCTAGATATTTGTCTGAATATGGTGGCAGTGTGGTTAAGGACACTCCCAAACAGTTGCAAAATTATGATATCTATGTAAAAATACTACTATTAAAGGCCGACGCTCGTTATGCCGACTGGAACGACCAAGATCGTTACTTTGAAACGGCTCGATTGCTCCGCCAAGTAGTAAACGAAAACAGGAAAAACCAAAAAGACATTTTGACCGAAAAACTGCGTGATGCAGAGACTTTGGGTGATGATGTCTCCGCCAACAAGATTCGTAGCCAACTAAATAAACTCATAAAGGAGATACAAAGTGGTCAAAGATAATGACGATATTGATATTAAAGACGAGATTGACGATTCGATAATCGCTCTTGATTTAATTGACCCAAGTTTATCGGCTCTAAGTAATATTGAAGAGCCAGCCCTAGATGACCTTAAGGATGCTGAAGAAGAAGAGGAAGATGACGAAGACACATTAAACCGCGGTCAGTATTTTGATGACGCTAGCGATGACAGTGTTAGGCTGTATTTGCGTGAAATTGGTAAAATTCCTTTACTTAATTCGGCTGACGAGTTGGCCCTGGCGCTTCGGGTTGTAGCAGGCGACAAAAAAGCCAAAGATAAAATGGCCGAAGCCAACATGCGCTTGGTAGTTTCAATTGCTAAACGCTATAGTGGCCGTGGACTTGATTTTTTGGACCTAATCCAAGAAGGCAATACTGGTTTACTTCGGGCTGTTGAAAAATTTGATCCAGACAAGGGCTTTAAGTTTTCGACTTATGCGACTTGGTGGATTCGCCAGGCAATTACTCGTGCCATTGCCGATCAGGCTCGCACAATTCGTATCCCTGTCCATATGGTTGAAACAATCAATAAATTACTTCGTACTCAGCGACGAATGACCCAAGAATTAAACCGTGAGCCGACTATTGAAGAGCTTGCCAAAGAGCTTGAAATCGAGCCAGCTAAAGTTGAATATGTTATCAAAATCAAACAAGACATTACGTCGCTTGATGCCGGTGTCGGTCGTGATGGGGATGACGAAGATTCTGTACTTGGTGATTTTATTGAAGATGGTGAAGGTGTCACGCCAGAAGAGTCGGCTACATCGCAATTGCTCAAAGAGCAGGTCCAATTAGTTCTTTCAACGTTGTCTGATCGTGAGCAAAAAATTGTCAAAATGCGTTTTGGTTTAGAAAATGGCAAGAGCCATACTCTTGAAGAAGTTGGCCGTGAATTTGCCGTGACGCGCGAGCGCATTCGTCAGATCGAAGCTAAGGCCCTGGCAAAACTGCGCAAGCACAAAGATGCCAAAAAATTACACGAATATTTAAGTTAATATTCAATCTGCGCGATAATTTATTTAGCTTCGAAAAAATCAATTTGGTTGAGGACTGAGTTGATTTGTTCATATAGTTTATCAAAATCACCATCGTTCATAATGTAGTGGTCGGCAATGGCAATTGGACCGCCTTTTTCGATGTTCTCGATTTCGGCCCAGTCGCGCTGGTCAGCTTCGGTTTGGGTGAGTGGGCGAATTGGTCTAATCGACAGGCGATGATGGCGTAGTTTTTTTGGTGCGACTAGCGCCACGACATGGAGTTCGCCTGGGAACTCATGTTTTAGGGCCTTATATTCGGTCCAGCTATATAGCCCGTCGGCTACGATGCGGTGTTGACCGGCTTCAATTAGGCCGTGAATTTGTTTAATAATTCGTTTAGCAATAAAGTCATTGCCCTCGCGCTTGCGGAGCTCTTCGCGAAAAGGTTTTTCGTTTTCTTGGGTGTGTTCTAACCCAGCTTCAGTCATGGCGTCAAGAACGATTCCGCCAAAATAAACTTTTGGATAACCCTTTGAAGTAACATAATCAGTTGCAGCACTTTTACCAGCGCCAGTTAGTCCAACGAAGGTAATTATTTTGATATCTTGG
>CAIMUU010000028.1 GCA_903844835.1 uncultured bacterium
ATCAACCCGAAACACAGCGTATATAGACTAGAGCAGATTTTGTATGTGTCCCCAAGTATCTAAAATTACCGTCGAATGTCACGTCGTTCACAAGTGAGCTAGTAGACTCCGTAGATGACAAGTAAGTAGTATTGGCACCAAAATTATTCCCATAAGTAACACGGCCAGAGTAGATTGCGAGCAACTCTTGCATATTAGGCAACCTACCGCCTAACACTTTGCAAGCATTTTGAGCTGGATAATTTGAGAAACTGACAGCTGGGTTTGTTTGAGGATTGACTAGTGACATATTTGAGAGATAGTTTGGGTCAAGACCAATTGCGCTCTGGGGTGATGCGTCCGCGTCGTTACTAATCTTGTATTCATATCTAGTACTTAAATCAGTGTTTCTAACAAGTTTTCCCGCCAAGGCAGTTGCCGCGATGCCAACTATCCAATCGTTCACCAAAACAGTAGCCGTGCTGTCTGTGACACGATAAGTCGTGCCATTATTTGTAGCATCCAAACTGAATGTTCTTGGATTAGTTGAATTATTCGGTGTGTAGGTATAGGTATTACCAGAACTTGATTTTATACATTTGTTTGTTGAGCTGTCTGGTATGGCACAGTTAATGGTGGCTGGGTAATAGTCATTAACGTCAGTGGTTTGAAATAGTTTTAGTAGCGTAGCAGCGCTAGATAAATCAGATTGGAGCGAAGCAGTAGTGGCTCGAGAAGAAACACCGGTGTAGCTAACTAGGGTTATGGCAGCGAGGATACCGATTATTGCAATGACGACTAATAATTCGATTATCGTAAAACCATTGGCTTCGGTAATTACTTTTTTCATTAAGTAAATTATAGCATGAGCAAAATCAATTGGGAAAAACACAGAAATTAGTTTGCTATACAGCGAATGGACCAGGCACCGTCTTTGCCGTAAGCAGTACGATATACGGTAGGATAACCAGACAGGTTGCGAATCCATGCAGTAGTGTTGGACTCCGAACTAGTCCAAAATAAAGTGCCCGTCAATAAGCCACTGAAGGACCCACCACTACTTCGAGTCCCAGCAAACAAAATGTCCAAACCAGATGCTCCACCAGGCTTCATTTGAGTTCCCTGTGTAGTCCCTCGCCAATCATTAGTTACATCCGCCTGCGCCTGTGTCATCCCAAGTTGGACTTCAAGTATCTTCCAGTCATTGTCAGTTGGAATATGGGAGTTAGTTGGGCAGATGCCTTGAGCTCCTGGAGTAGTAACGTATTGCATGGCTTCGTTCCATTGATAGAGAGCGCCATAGGTTGTGCAATTAGCTTCAGTATCGCTGTAGCAGTATTTCTCTAGGATGGAGTTGTTAGTTTGGTTGGTTGCACCAGTTACCATAGTACCGACATTGAGGTTAGTCTTGGCCCAGGTTTGGGTGCCGATGGTTAGCCAGTTAGCATTAGTCGCATAAGCTGAGATGGCAGGGGCAGATGTTTCGGTAACGTGGTAGATAGTAGTGCCGTTAGTTGCAGTTAATGTGAAGACTCTAGGGTTGGAAGTGTTTAATGATGAATAGGAATATGTTGTAGAGCCACTGGTCTTTAGGCACTTGTTGGTAGTACTGTCAGGAATGGCACAGTTGATGGTGTCTGGGAAGTTACCGTCAGGATTGGTGACTTGAAAGACCTTAAGCAAAGCAGACGCATTTGACAAGTCGGTCTGGACTGAAGCGAGAGTCGCCCGGGCGGAAATGCCGGAATAGCTGACGAGGGTGATGGCGGCGAGGATACCTATTACTGCGATGACGACGAGGAGCTCGATGATGGTAAAGGCGCGAGCAGATTTTAGATTATGGATTTTAGATTTTAGGAGTTTAGTACAATTACCTGAAACAGTCAGTGATTTGTTATTTAACATCATAGATTGGCCTTTGCTGTGATGTTAAACCAGCTGTTGGCATAACCACTCATTATTGTGTCCATTGTGGCTTTGGTTGGTTCGTTGCCAGCGCCAAAGGCTGCGGTTAGGTCAAAAACAGACCAGTATTTTACATAATTAGTGGTCCAAGCCGAACTTCTACTATCCTGTAATTTTGTATACATATTTGTAGCATTTGGGTTCACGGTCCATACGCCGCTTAGTCTTGCATAAGAACCAAACGTAGTTGTATTAACAATCCCCTGGCCTAAACCGTCATTAAGAACAAAATAAACACTAGAAGAGTCAACTTTGGCGAAGACTGAATAATATAGAATGTGAGATTTATAATTCGAATAATTAGCTATAAATTGTATGGGACCAGCATATTGGGCGGCGGCAGTAAAGTAACACTCATTATTTAGCGCAAACAAGGTAGTCGCCGATGGAGTCCACCCCACCGTCCCATTACCAAAATCCCCATTAGTAACAAGATTCTGTAGACAAACACCTTTGGAGGGTTGAGTAGTAGCATCTACGGCATAGGTATTAGAACCCTTCTTGTATTGTAGACAGAAGTTCTTTGGATTAGAAGTATTGTCTGGTATGTAGATAATACTGTCCATTGATTGGCTTGGTGATATACCTTTACCATTGTTAGCTAGAGCTAGGGTTGCAGGAAAGCTGTCAGTGGTTGCTTGGTCTAGTCTTAGGGCGGTAGATGCACTGGATAGGTCGGATTGCATGGTAGCTATGGTAGCTCGGGAAGAAACACCGGAATAACTGACGAGGGTTATGGCGGCGAGGATGGCTATTACAGAGATGACAACTAATAATTCGATTATTGTAAATCCTGAGCGTAGTCGAAGGATTGTGAAGCCAACCAGGCTGGAAAGATGTCTTTTCATTAAGTAAATTATAGCATTAGCTGAATGAATAGGCTAAAGCTGATAAATTTACAAGAAATTACTTTTTATTCAACTCAACTAGCCTATCGACAGTCTTTTCGGTCAATAATCGATTAGCGATATCACGTCGAACTTCGGGTTGCTCAAATTGCTTCAGCGCCTCGGGATTTTTACCATATTGTTGGCGAAACAAATCGACATGCGCCTCTAATTCTTCGTTAGTAGCCGTAATCTTTTCAATCTTACTAAGTTCAGCCAGTGCCAAGCCAGCCTGAACGCGCTTGGTTGCAATATCCTTGACCTCAGTCTCAAGCCACTTCTCTTTTGATTCAAAACCTTTGTTTTGCAAATATTGCTCAATCGTTAGACTTTGATACATCAAATTGTTGATAAAATCTTGCTCAATCGATTTTGCTTGGTCAGTAATCAAAATTTCAGGTGTTGGCACGTGACTAATCTCGACTAGTTGCTTGACTAAGTCGTCCTTGAGTTTGTCGTTAATCTCACGCTCTTTTTGCGAAGTTAGCTCGCGCTTAATATCAGCCTTTAGTTCAGACACTGTCTTAAATGGACCGGCTTTGACAGCAAAGGCGTCATCAACTTCGGGCAAAACAACTTCTTTGATAGATTTAATCGTATTTGTAAATGTTACTTTTTGGCCCTTAAGTTCTGGCGAATTGTAATCAGCAGGAAAAACCAAATCTAGATCAAACGTCTCACCTATTTTGTGACCAATAACACCAGATTCAAATCCAGGGATGAACTGATTTGAGCCAAGAGTTAAACTGTAATCTCTGCCAGTGCCACCATCAAAGGCAACCCCATCTTTTTTACCGACAAAATCGATAACAGTTTCATCGCCTAAAATCGCTGGTCGAGTAACAGATTTTTTCTCAGCAAAACCTGTGCGCATTCGTCCAATAATGTCGTCAATCTCAGATTCTTTGACTTCAACTTTTTCAGTTTTAACTTTTAGCTTCTTGTAATTACCCAGTTTAACAATCGGCAATACCTCGGCCTCAGCAGTAAATTCCAACATTTCACCTGGTACAAATTTCTTAACCTCTACGGTTGGGCGGTCAAGGGCTTGAATTTTGTTTTCGGTAAACACCTCGGCTACCGCCTTACTGATTGCATCATTAATCGTCTGCTCCTGTAATTCATTTGGGTCAATATTCCTAGCAGCAACTGCAACCGGCGTCTTACCCTTACGAAAGCCCGGGACCTTTACGTCGCGCGCTAACTTAGCCGTGGCGACCTGAGACGCTATTGCCAAAGATTCAGCGTCTAGCAAAATAGTAACCATAACTTTTGTATCAGATATATTTTTAATAGATGTCTTCATATTTACTCCTTATATTTAACCCAAAATTTGATCAACAATACCAGCAAAATCCAACTTGAAATCTTTCGAATTTATAACATCTTTCAAGGCATACTTACCAGCCTTTACCTCATCTTCACCAACAAATATCATGTATGGAATAGCCTTTTTTAGGACATTCTTGAGCTGTTTATCTAGTTTTCGATCAGACAAATCTAACTCGACATTAATTCCTTTACTGCGAAGTTCATGCGCCAATTTAGTCGCCTCCTTAGCGGTATCGCCTAAAGTAGCAACATAAACATCGGTTGTCGATAATAACTTGGGCAATAGTTCGTGAACGGACAGGAAGTTCTCCATAGTCGTACCGCCTGGCGCCACGCCAACAGCTGATATTGGCTCAACGCCAAACGCACTAACCAGACCATCGTATCGGCCACCACCAAATAATGAACGATTATTCTCAGGGTGAGTATCATAAACCTCAAAGACCATTCCGGTGTAGTAGTCTAGGCCTCGCATCAAAGTGATATCAAAGGTAAGGTTTTTAATACCAGCTCGCTCAAGAAGTGTAAATAATTCCTGGACTTCACGAACACTAGAGCTATCTCGAATCTCGGCTGGCAAATCCGCCATCGTCTTGGCGCCAAGTAATGCCTCGACTTTTTTGAGGCCAATTTCGGCCCAATCGCCAAATATTTCAGTAGCTTGGTCAACAAAATCCTTATCGCTAATTTTGTCTTTTCTATCAAACAACTTGACCATCAGCTGTGCCTGCGGGGCATCCAGTCCAAGATATTGCGCCATCATAAAATTAATCAATTTGCGATTGTTAATCTTTATTACATAATCACTTGATTTAGCACCAAATTCACGCATAATGCTATCTGATAAAATAATTACCTCTGCCTCGGCACCAACGCCATCAGAACCAAAAATATCAACATTTAACTGCCAAAATTCACGCTCACGACCGCGTTGTGGTCGTTCGTAGCGCATAAAGTTAGCAATTGAATATAGTCGGGCTGGATAAGCCAATTCTTGACGATGCGCCGCCACCATTCGACTGATACTTGGCGTCATCTCGGGACGAATAGCCACTTGTCGGCCACCTCTGTCGGTAAATGTATAGGTTTGCTCATTTACTAATTCTTGACCACTTTTTGCAGCATAAACTTCAATTGGCTCTAGCGTCGGCGCGCCGTATTCTTCATAACCAAATGACTTAGAAACTTTATGCCAAACCGAAAAAATATAATTCTGGACTCGCTTGCCCTCTGGATAATAATCTCTTGCGCCCTTGTATGGTTGTGATGATAGAGTATTCATTGACTTTATTTTTACATTTTTATCTGTTTATTGCAATATCCAGAAACGTCCGCTTGAATACTGCAGATAGTGCTATAATAAACATATGAATTATTTTGACTTACCATTTATGTTCATGCCAATTATTATTATCGCTTCACTTTGGTCGCTTTTCTGGAAAGGCACTGCATTATGGCACGCCGCCCGTAAAGGCAGTAGTATTTGGTTTATCCTACTGTTATTTGTCAATACGCTCGGTATTCTTGAAATTATTTACCTGTTCGCCGTTGCCAAAGTCAAATCCGACAAACTATTTAAATAACCTGCTTAATTTGTGCCAGATAAGTCCATCAAATAGCAGATGACTGCCATATCCTATTACGGCTGCGCCATAGTAGATAGTCGTAATTGGCAGTAGTGTATCTTTGTATAAAAAGGGCACGATTAATATTGGTAAGGGCACTATTACCATCGCCCACAATCGGTGTGTCCAGCCACGATGGTGGCTAATTATTGGCAACATCGCAATTAGCCCTAAGTAGGCAGCAAGTTCAATCGCACCAAGCACAATCAATAGAACATCCAAAACAAAGGCAATGCCGAAGAATAAGTCCTGGGCCTTGCTGTTGGTATCAATATCGGGGAATATGGCAAATAACGCACCAACCACAAATATCGCCGCTAAAACATGCCAATCCTGTAATAATCCGGCCGCTTCGGCTAATTTGTGGATTGGCAAAAACGAAATTGCCGCTGTATATGTCCCGATGCAGATAAACCCTCCAGCAACATGCCCCTTCCAGCCAGCCATAAAATTATTTGCTCCCAGTTTTTATATCGCTAAGTACATTTTGTTGCACCCAAACATACATGGCAATACCAGCCGCAACACCAACATTGACAGACCGAGTTGAGCCAAATTGCTCAATCATGACCGTCTTTTCGGCAACTTTTTGCATTTCATTACTTAGCCCTGGGCCTTCACCACCAAATACCAAAACGCACCTTGCTGGCAGTTTTGTTTCGGACAATTTTTCGGCACCAGGCAAGATGTCGATAGTAATAATTTTACGCTTTTGTAATTTCATATATTCAGCAAACTCAACTACACTGTCGTGCTGAATAATATTCATATATCTATCAGTCACCATAGCCCCACGACGATTCCAGTGATGCTTGCCAATAATATGAACAGCTTCGACATTGAATGCATTGGCCGCCCTGACAATCGTGCCGATATTCAAATCGTGTTGCCAATTTTCAATCGCAACATGAAGTGACGTCCGAGATTTTTCTAGATCAGCCTTAATTGACGAAACTGTCCAATAACGATATTTATCTAGAACATTACGCTTATCACCATTTGCCAATAATTCCACGTCAAATTGTGACCCAACTGGCCATGGCATGGGATGTGGTCCGACACCGATTTTTTTTTCTTCCATTATGTTATTGTAGTTTATTTTTGCCAAAAAAATAAACCCCGAACTTCCGCTCGAGGCTTATAGCAAACCATGTCATTCGATATGGCGAAGTCCTATTATTACAAATGTGCACGTCGAGAACTTGGGCACCAGAGGGGCCTACTTCGACTACAACGGGCATCAAAGATGCGTTTGTAGGAGTAGGCCCCTCGGGATATTTGGATTAGCAACTATTTGGTCGCAAACACGACAAGTTGCTGAGTTTTTGGGCCAACTAACTTGATGCCACCAACAACAACCTTGTAGGCTGCAATCTGCAATCTATACGTGTCGCCGGGCTGGGTTTTAATATCCCAGTATGTCTCTCCGTTATATACCAGGGTAACTATGTTATCAACTTCAATTATCTTGCCGTTGTTAAACAATATATACCCGTCAACATCATCAGACTTTTCCCAAGCCAACGAAATAACACCGTTGTCGGTATCATAGCATCTAAAGCTTGAGGGGACTGACCAGGGAAAGTTCGCAAGTAAAACAATTAATAGTAATGTGATGGCCACCAAAGCAACCACCTGGACTAACACACCTATGGGAATTTTTGACTTTGACTCTTTAACCATACGATGCTCTCCCCCTTTATGTCGTTACCCAGTAGACATATGGCTTATGTCATATATGCTGCTTGAGGTAAGTTCAGAGGCAGCCATCAACTGACCATATAGATCAGCAAAACGCTGCCTCCAAAATTGAAGGAATTGTGCTCGACATGCACTGTAATAATCTGACTTTTTAAAGTCCATTAATTAAATCAAATCATTACAATAGTGCACATCAGTTTTAAGCCGGAGGGGGTTACTCAACAGTAGCCCCCACAGATAGAAATTACTCGGAAATTGGTCTGAAATGCTTCTTTGCTGCAGGTTTGGTTTTTGTCGTGTTGGCAATTAGCCGTACATCAAAGACATACAAACTCCTAATTCTTGTACTATCTATCGCTTTTCTTATTGTTGCCGAAGCAAAATAATCTTGCAACTTACTTACGGCAACACTAATGGCACTATCGATATCGAGACCATCAGTAACTGCCATCTCTAGGTGCTTTTCGGCTATTTCGACCAGCTCAACTCTCGTTTTTTTCGAATTTCTCGGTAAATACGATAGGATTTGGTCAAGGTAAAAAACCGCCTCGTTCATGCTTTTCATAAACTATTCCTCCAAATGAGAAAAATTTACTGCCTTAAATTGAAGGCAGCACATTAGCTAGTAAATATTATTAGCTTATGTGCCACCTCCAGATATGACTATACATGCCCGATGTGCACTGTAATGATTTGACTTTTTAATGAATCGCAACCGCTAATTAGTATCACCCAATCAATGATTGATAAGAGTTACATTAGCACAAACACGTTAATATGTCAATACACGCACAATAATTTACAACAAATAATTAGTCACTAAGCCGACAAGAAGCCGCCATCAACCGGCAGGACCGCGCCCTGGACATAACTAGCTAAATCGCTCGACAAAAATAGAATGGCCTTGGCAACATCATCTGGTTCGCCCCAATTACCATTGGCAATTCGCTGTTTAAAGTCATAGCCTGTCTTGAATAAACTTAAATTTAAGCCCAATAAAGCCTGTTTCATCAACGATTCGGTCCCTGGGGTCATAATTGCCCCCGGCATCACAACATTGCAACGAAAACCCATCTTGCCATAATCTCGCGACAGCGAGCGAGTCAGAGCAATGATGCCAGCCTTGCTCATTGAATAATGAATCATATCTCGTTTGAAAGGTAAAATCGCCTCAATTGATGAGGTATTTATAATGATTCCACCCTTTTTCTGGCGCTTGGCGATATAGTTTTGACACATCCAAAAAGCTGAATTCATATTGACGTCCAAAATCTTTTTTAAATAAGCTTCATCAACTTTCAAATAATCCATCATAGGATATATGCCAGCGTTATTAACAATTACGTCTGGCAAATTATCACTAATCGAATCCCAAAATTTATCAATCTTGGCTTTGCTCGACATGTCAATTACGTGTGCAGTGTGCTCGCGAGCATCATGTTCACAAAGCTTAATAGTCTCGGCCAATCCATCACCGTCAATATCCAAAAGTTGCAGTACCGCACCGGCTTCAGCAAATCTAATTGCTGTTGCTCGACCAATGCCAGAAGCCGCACCGGTAATCAACACGGTCTTATCTTTAAATGAAACTGCGTCATAAGTCGATAATATTGATTTTCCCATAACATAATATTAGCACAATATAGATATAATGATTATGCTCAAGCACTCAGTCGGCGACTACCAACAAAATATGACGGTATAAAACCGTCATTTTTTGTTGGTACGGATGAAAAGACTCGAACTTTCACGCCTTACGGCACCAGCTCCTAAAGCTGGCGTGTCTACCATTCCACCACATCCGCATATATGTACATCTAGCGTATCTAACGCTTCGGCTACGCTCAGAATCTTCGACATTCCACCACTCGCGCTTACTTAGACATTATAACAAATTTACGCCTTAGGACAAAGTTTAATTTATTATCAACGATATGCCGCTTGTGGTATGATTAATACAGTAATGACTGAGGGGATAATATATCGTTATGAATAAGATTGCGCAGTATCTAAACGAACATATTTTAGGAGAAGTAACTAGTTCTAAGTCAGTTCGCGAACATTTCTCGCGCGACGGTAGTGTCCTTAAAATTACTCCAGAACTCGTGGCCCATCCTCGCGTCACTAATGATATTAGAAAGATTGCTCGATTTACTTGGCAACTAGCCGAAAAAGGCCACGTTATGCCAATTACTGTTCGCGGTGGAGGCTCTGATCAGACTGGTGGTGCTATCGGTAAAGGCATAATTATCAATACCGTAGCCCATTTGAATAATATTATTTATCTCAGCACTAAAAACAGAGATCAATTCATCCACGTTCAACCCGGCACTAGCTTTGGTGCGGTTAATGAGATTCTCAAATCTCACGGCTTAATTGTCCCATCATTCCCAACATCCTATAACTTTAGTACCGTTGGTGGCGCAGTGGCCAACAATGCCGCTGGACCATTATCGGGTCGCTTTGGTCAAACTGGCAGTTGGGTTAATCGACTCGAAGTAGTCTTAGCTAATGGCGACATTATCGAGACTAGACGAATTAGTCACCACGAGCTTAACAAGAAAAAAGGCCTACAAACATTTGAAGGCGAAATATACCGCAAAATTGATGGACTAATAGAAGACAACCAAAAGATGCTTGATGAAAAAATATCAAAAGACAGTTGCGACAACACTGGCTATTCGGGCATCGGCAAAGTCAAACAACGCGACAACTCATTTGACCTAACGCCTCTTTTTGTTGGTAGCCAAGGCACACTAGGCGTAATCTCCGAAATTATTCTAAATGCCGACTTTTTTATGGCGGATGAATCAATCGTTGTTGCAGTCTTTGACAAGCCCGAAGCCGCACGAGAGGCCGCCGATATTATTGCCAAACTTGACCCAGAATCACTTGATTTGATTGACGGGCGTTTATTTGCAAAGGCCGAAAATGACTATGGTAAAAAATTTATGTTTTCTAATATCGACAGTGGCTCTGATGACGGCGCCATACTGATGGTCAGCTTTCATGATTTTAAGGAAAGAGCCAGACGTCGCAAAGTTAAACATGCCCTAAAAAAGCTATCTAAATTTGATACAAAAGTTTTTACCGACAAAGACTACTCGCTAGACGAACTACATGCAATTCGAGGGATAAGCTCGTTAGTTCTCCAGCCCGACGCCGACAACGAATCGATGCCGCCACTAATTGATGGCGCATCAATCCCCACTAGCCGACTTGGCGATTTTACAATTGCATTGGCCGAACTTGCCAATAAACACCACGTAGAACTTCCTTATCATATTAGATGGATTGACGGCGTTGTTCACTCTAGGCCACTACTTCAACTGCATACCGTCAGTGATAAGCAAAAAGTTTTCAAGTTAATTTCTGACTATGCTGAGTTAGTAAAACGATTCGATGGATGCCTGGTATTTGAGTCAAGCGAGGGTCGCACCAAAGCAACCGCCGCTTATGCCCAGTTGGACGAAACTGTACTAAATCTATACAGCCAAATCCGCAAAATATTTGATCCGTTTGGCACCTTAAACCCCGGTGTCAAACAATCTGCTGACCTTAGCACATTAATCTCAAATTTAAATCCTGACTACAACCTAGACGATTTTGCTAAATATTCGCCTAAGATTTAAGTCTCAAATAGATTATAGATTATGGATAGGTTTTGTTTAGGATAATTTGTTATAATTAGTTTGTCAAAATAATATGCGCGCGTGGTGGAATGGTAGACACG
>CAIMUU010000029.1 GCA_903844835.1 uncultured bacterium
CCGATCTCTCCAAAAAAAGAACGGCGTCAAAACTCAAGGCAATTATATTGTTATTATTGATATTTATCTCAACAATAGTTACACTACCGATATTAAATGACTCAAAAGCATATGCAAGACTGGTCGTAGAGCAGGAAACAGATACTGGCGGTAATGCCCCACAACCAAAATATAGCACTAGCGAAATGTACACACAGATAAAATCGCTTCTTTATTATAAAGCGATTGCATCATGTATGGAGTTGGGCGACGACCTAAACGTGGCCCTTTATGGCTATGGCACCTACCTAAGCCTTTCTAACGCTAGTAGTATTAAGTCGGCTGATGCGAATACCGGGAAATGGTTCAGTGGCGATGCTGGACTCATATCGGTTGGTTCATACCTTAAAGACTCGTCACTCAAAGATAGCGAGCATGGCGACTTGATTACCAAGGACGATTGGGATGGGAAAGTTAACTGTGACACACCAGAATTAATGGCGGAAGGGCTAGCACTCTGGGGCATAACGGGCACCGAGGTTTTGTGTAATTCAGGTTTTATTAGGACAACAATACTTCTCGAACAAACCATTGAACAATGCATAAGCAGCACTGCTTATGATTTTATAGTGAAACCAGATGCCAATATCGCAACCAGCTTCAAAGACTACATTAAAAACACAATCTACAGTAGAGCCGAACCGTCAATAGTTCAAGGGGCAGTCTGGTATCTTTTCTATAGGCACACACTAAATGAAAGCTGCATAAAAGGCATCGACACGCTTTCAACAATCACACTATTAGCAGATCCTACTAAAAACTATTCTATTAACTGGGTTGATGACGTAAGCGGCGAAATCACCGCAAACTCTCCATTCGGAGGCACCCTGCAAAATACAAAAGAAGTAAATATCGGACCAATCTATCGTGACTTTCTAGTAGGTGATGCAGCACAAAAGGAGACATGCGAAGTTATCGTTTCTAAATTGAATAGTTTTGCCAATAATTACTCATCAATGATAACTGCCGTCATCCAAACTGACGGAGAAAATGACACCACTCCAGCAACTGGCAGCACTGGCGATGGGGCTATCGAAACTAAACCCACTTGTGGTGATAGAGTCCCTGGTATGGGCTGGGTACTATGCCCAATCATTAGTGGCCTGGCAACCCTAAATGATAGCGTCTGGAAACTAGTCCAAACTCAATTAAAAATAAATCCACTTGACCAGTCTGACGCAATCTACCAGGCATGGGGAACAGTTCGCGACCTAGCCAACGTGGTCTTTGTGATAATATTTTTGATTATGATATTTTCACAGATTACTAGTGTGGGTATCACAAATTATGGCATAAAAAAGTTATTGCCTAGATTAATCGTTGGCGCAATTGTCGTTAACGCCTCATTTGTAGTTGTCCAAATTGCCGTCGACCTATCAAATATAGTTGGGTCTGGCCTTTACGATTTACTCGTTAGCGCCGCACCAACAGTACAACCTTCATGGGAATCATTAGTAGAATTAATTGCAGGTATTACAGTAACCGCAGCAGGTGGAGCTGCAATCGCAGGCACAGCAATCGTATTAACTGGTGGCGCAGCAGCGGCATTTTGGGCACTTCTACCAATGGCAGCGATGGGCGCGTTGGGGCTACTGGCAGCAATATTGACTCTTATTTTTAGACAGGCAATCATACCAGTGCTGGCGATACTTGCTCCACTAGCATTTGTTGCATACCTGTTGCCAAATACTGAATCATTATTTAAAAAATGGCGCGACTTATTCATAAAAATGCTGATGCTATACCCACTAGCGGCCCTTATATTTGGTGGGTCACAATTTGCCGCCGGCGTAATCATTGCCGGGAATGAAAAAAACTGGTGGATGGTGCTTATTGGCTTAATCATGCTTACTTTGCCATTATTCTCATTACCATTTATCGCCTCAAAGGGCGGCGCAATTACAGATGCAGTTGGAAAATCTCTGAAAGGTTTGGCAGAAAAAGCCCGCAAGCCTCTTACCGAATTTAGTAACGACAGAAAGGATTTTGCTAGCTCAAGATACCTTGCCAATGTCGACAAGGAAGGTAACCAGCGCAAAGATAGAAATGGTGATCCGTATATGTCAAGAGGGCGCAATATGTATCAAAGAAGTCAGATGCGCAAAAAATCCCGTGAACTCTACACAAAAACAAATCAAGAAAACTTTTCGTCACAATGGGCCAATAATGATATGGGGAAAGCACCAATTGACTATTCAGAAAGAGCCAAGCAGCAAACCGAAATTGACAAAACTAATGCCGGTATACGACTACATGAGTCTACTGCCGGTCAAAAATTGGTTGATGAGAACAGACGAACGAGTGACGTACTACAAACAAGAAAGGAACAGTCTGGTACGCGTTATGCGCGTCCAGGCGTTGACGGCGAACTAGGTATTGGCGAAAAGACCATGATTGACCTCGGTTTAGCTAAAAAACAAACCGCAATTGACACCAATAGAATTAACACAACCATGGACAACACCGACCAAGGCAAAACGCTAAATGAGGAAATCAATAAGGGCAATTTGAGAGCGACTTATGATTCCGAGATGACAAACAACCGCGTTATGACCGACACCACCGCTGGGGGCGGCAGAGACCTTAATAAACAAGTTATTGGTGCAAAAAAGGCAAATGAACTTCAGAGTACTAAGATTGGTACTGAATTTTCACAAACTGCAGAAGGAACAGCAATAGGCCAAGAGATTGGTATAGCCAAAAAAGAGGCTCGCACAGAGGAGAACAAAATAGCCACAGACGTAGAAAAATTAGCGACACCACAAACAATCCTAAACGAGAAGTTATCCGAAGAAAATCTAAAAGCCGCCCAAGCTGAGAACACTACAAAAGCCAACAAGGCCGCCGCCGGGACGGTTGACGAAGCTGCGGCGGGAATTGAGGCGTATGGAGTTAACGCAGCCGACGCCAGGGATTATGCAACCAAATTCCACGAGGCTCGACAAAAATTCAACGCCGAAACTGATAGAACTAATTTAGCAACTACAACTATCGGCACTGATTATGCACGCTCCGCAGAAGGAGAAGAGCTCAAAACGGCTATTGGTGTTGCCAAAATGGAAGGCCAAACAGAAGAGACAAAAATCGCCAATCGAGTAGAAAAAATGGCTCCAAAAGAAGTAATTTTAGGGAAAAAAGTAGCCGAAGCAGAACTAAAGACCTCACAGGCTGCAAACACCACTATGGCAACCAACGCCGCCGCTGGAACGATTGACGAAGCTGCGGCACGGCTTGTGAACAAGGGGGTAGCTAGCCCAGCTGACG
Organism: uncultured bacterium; assembly: GCA_903844835.1. Taxonomy (GTDB): domain Bacteria; phylum Patescibacteriota; class Saccharimonadia; order Saccharimonadales; family Saccharimonadaceae; genus UBA1547. The sequence continues at coordinate 3,304 of CAIMUU010000029.1, forward strand.
CTAGGGATATTGCAACCAGACTTCATAATGCCCAACGTTCATCCGATATTGAAGCTGGGGCAACTAATGCGGCGTCAAATATGATAAAACAGGAATTATATTCAGATCTTGCAAAGGGTGGACCAGTTACTACCGCCTATGCGGGAATTGACGAAAAGGGCGTACCACGCGCTCAAGCTTATGGCATATCGCAAGAAGAACAGCTAAGAAACGCGAACGTGACTGCAGCTGCTTCGCTATTCACCCATGATGGCTATAAAACAGGGATGAAGACTAAGAGAACAGCGACGACACCCGGCGTACCTGATGAATTGTTAGATGTAGCTCTTGGAAACCAAACACGCACAGGGCTACCACCTACCCAAGAGCAACAAATTGCAGCCATAGGAATGTCAGTGAAAACTGGCGATTTCGCAAGTGTTGTTGCAATATCTGACAAAATAGCAACTATGCCGGCAGGCCCCGAAAGAACGCTTTTGCAACAGACGCTTCAAAATGCAATTCAATCTGGTCCAAAAAAATGGAAGGGAGTAAGTGGGGAATATCTTGGATTACTTCAGTCAGGAGGAAAAATACAACCATACGATACGTATATTGAAAAATACGCTAAGTCCGAAAAACTACTACCAATGGGCTACGTAGAAATAGAGTCTGACGAGCTAGAAAGAATGGACGAAATATTTGATAGCGCTAAAATATCAAGTATTGCAACTGAGACTAATGGCCCATACGCATTAGCCAGATTGAAAACTACAATGTTTAACGCCCTAAATGATACAAAAACTGGGTCACAAATTTCAACAAATAAAGTCACTAGTATGCTAAATATGCTCGGTAGGCTAGGGACAGACGCTGCCGACATCAATAGGTTCAAGAAAACGTACCTAGACCAAGATAGGTCATAAATTTTTTGACGCTCCCCCAACTATCTAAGGATAATACCAGAATAATATGGCTACTATCTTCGACGTTCATTTTCAATTAACATTTCAATTTCCTCTGCTATACTATAAGCAGTATGGCTACATATAAAGTTCCTCAAGACGTAGAAGCTGATGACCACTTAATTGGCCCGTTTAGCCTTCGTCAATTTATTTATCTAGTTATTGTCGTTATGGCAATTGCTATCGGCTGGGGATTGGCTCAATTATTTATCCCCTTAGCAATAATACCGCTACCAGTTGTACTATTATTCGGTGCGCTGGCCCTACCACTTCGAAAAGACCAGCCGATGGAAACATACATGGCAGCAATGGTGTCATTCTTCCTAAAGCCACACAAAAGGTTGTGGGACCCAGATGGCATAGACACACTAATTGAGATTACTGCTCCAAAGATAGCTGATATTCAACGCACCAAAGACATAACCCAGACAGAAGCTGAACGACGGATTGGGTATCTAGCCCAAATCGTCGACACTCAAGGCTGGGCAGTACGCGGGACTGGCACTCAATCACCAAACAGCGCCATGATTAGTGACGTTTATTTTGAATCGCAACAAGCCCAAGACGTAATGGATATAAATAACTCAACAGCCCAAGCCCTGAACCAAAAACTTGATCAAAGCGATGCGCGCAGGCACCAGGCTGCAGTCAATCTGATGCAGGGCCAAACAGCAACATATAATTACTTCAATAGCACCGCTCCGACCGAGCCAATAACAGCCCCCACCCAAACGGAAACACAACATCTTGATTACGACCCATACCCCGAAGAAATGCGCCAGACTATGGTTATGCCAACAGCGCCTGCGCAAAAACCAATTATTGGACCTGCTATACCAAACGCCAAACCAGCCCAAACCACTAGCGTAAAGCCACTGCCAGCTGGTATAATAAACCTCGCAAGTAACAACAATTTATCAATAGACACAATCGCACGCGAAGCAAACCGCATCAACAAAAAACAAGATATGACCGAAGAGGTGGTCATCTCGTTGCGATAAATAATAGGGGAGTGGGATCAGCCGACATGCCACCAAATAATCAATTTCCGAACCCTGCATCGGCCACGCCTATGGGCAGTGGCTCTGTTGCGCAAGGCTCAACCCCAGCAAAAGCGCCCGTCAAACCAAAAAATCCAAATTCTACTCAAAATACTCTACTGCTATCCGAAGTCCGCGACAATATGGTAATTATGGCCGACGGGTCATTTAGGGCCGTCATAGCCTGTAAGTCAATTAATTTTGATCTAATGAGCGGACGCGAGCGTGAAGGAGTTGAGTTTAGTTATCAAAACTTTTTGAATTCGCTAAATCATCCTATCCAAATCTTGATTAGATCACAACGGATAGATATTGGTCCCTATATCGACCATTTAGTTCAAATTCGCCAGAACCAAGACAACATGTTGCTTAACGTCCTAATGGACGACTACATTAATTTTATTGACACCCTTTCTCAAGAGGCAAATATTATGGATAAATCATTTTTTATAGCAATCCCATACTACCCGACAGGTGATATGGCCAATCTTCTAGGCAAAAGTAAGGGATTTTTTGACAAACTATTCGCTCGGCCACAAAATGCGGTTACAAAAATCGATACCCAGACTTATGAAAAAGCCAAGACCGAGATTAAAAATCGGGTTGATGGCGTTATGGCTGGACTTTTCCAATTAGGCATTCAAAGCGTCCAATTAAATACCAAAGAATTAGGTGAGATATATTATAATTTTTACAATCCTGATACGGCCGTGCGTGAACCGCTAGGTGATTTCAATAATATTACTGCCACATTTATAAAAAAAGGGGCAAGTGAACCACCAATATCACAATTTGGAGGGGCGTTATAATGGCAAAGAAAAAAAATCTAGACGTCAGTGCCATTGCTGCCGAACAGCGCGCGCGCGAACAAGCCGAGGTTGAACAGGCCTTTTTAAAGGGCGTCACCACACTTCGCGACCTAATTGCTCCAAGCAGTCTTGAAATTCATTCGTCATACTTTAGATTGGGCACAAAATACGGACGAACATTGTATGTCTATGGATACCCGCGGCAAATTTTTACCGGCTGGCTAAGTTCTCTTATTAATATTGATGAAGTTCTGGACGTAAGTATGTTCATTTACCCGGTTGACAGCCAAGTAGTTCTGGATAATTTGCGTAAAAAAGTTACCCAACTTGAAGCCTCTACATCCATCAACAACGAGAAGGGCCGAACCCGCGACCCAGGGATCGAAGCGGCAATTAATGACGCCGAGGAACTACGCGACCAATTACAAGTTGGCGCCGAACGCTTCTTCCGGTACGGTCTTTACGTAACCATGTATGCCGACAGCATTGATGAGCTTGGTTTTATCCAGCACAAGATTGAAACATTATTTGGCCAGCAAATGATATTTAGTAAGATTGCTAGTAGCCAACAAGAGCAGGGGCTAAATAGCACTATCCCTCAAATGACCGACCAATTGCAGATTCGACGCAATATGAACACTGGTGCAATTAGCACTAGTTTCCCATTTACCAGCGCCGACTTGACCCAAGAAAATGGCGTTCTTTATGGTATTAATATGCATAATAATGGTCTAGTGATTTTTGACAGATTTAGTCTTGAAAACGCCAACTTAGTTGTGTTTGCAAAATCAGGCGCTGGTAAATCATTTACGGTGAAGCTCGAGGCTTTGCGTAGCATGATGGTCGGCGACGAAATTATTATTATCGATCCTGAAAACGAATATGAAAAACTGGCCGATGCAGTCGGCGGTAGTTATATTCGACTAAGTTTAAGTTCTAATACACGCATAAATCCATTTGATTTGCCGCGCGTTATCGATAGTGACGAGGCCGATAACGCACTAAGGGCCAACTTAATCACCCTGCATGGGCTACTCAAACTAATGTTAGGTAGTTCACAAGCCACTAATACTGGGGTTCCACAGCCAGGCCTGGCCCCATCCGAAGAAGCTGACTTAGACCAAGCCCTGATTGACACCTACGCTCGTGCCGGAATTACTAGTGACCCACTAACGCACAACTCAATTCCTCCAACAATTAATGAACTATACGACACACTTTTGCATATGGGCGGGAATGGGCCACAACTCGCTCAGCGCCTACGTAAATACACCAGCGGAACATTTGCCGGCATTTTTAGTCAACAATCGAATACCGACATAAATAATCCAATGGTAGTATTTAATATCCGTGATCTTGAAGACGAATTGCGACCAGTTGCAATGTATATCGTCCTCAGCCACATTTGGAATATTATTCGTACCGAGAAAAAGAAGCGAATGCTAATTGTCGACGAGGCCTGGCAATTAATGAAATATGATGATTCGGCGAATTTCTTATTTAGCCTGGCTAAACGAGCTCGTAAATATTATCTTGGACTAACAACAATCACCCAAGACGTCGAAGATTTCATGGGCAGCAAAATGGGCAGGGCAATTGTTGCCAACAGTTCAATGCAAATATTACTCAAGCAATCCTCTAGCGCAATTGATGTATTGTCGGACGTATTCAAACTTACTGAAGAAGAAAAAAATCGCCTCGCTAACTTCCCGGTTGGGCAGGGGCTATTCTTTGCAGGCCAAAGCCACGTCCATATCCAAATTGAAGCCAGCCAAACCGAAAAACAACTAATAAACACTACTCCTCAGGCTAAAAGCCAGAACACCCAGCCAATCCCAGTCGATAACTCACCTGTGAATAATTATGTTAGCCCAGGTACAACCAATTAGGTTATAATGAAGGGTAGTTATGGCACTAAGGACTCCCGATAATGACCCCAGCCTGAACCCAGGCCAAGTTCATGCAAATGAGCTTTTTAATGGTTTAAAAAAGGCAGAAGAAAAAGGGACTGTTGGCGGCAAAACAGGCGCCTTGGGCGGATCGTCTGATAATAGTTCTAATGGTGTTAACAACGCCGAAAATAACCCAATTAACAACTGGAAAACCAATGTGTCCGGTAATAATATAAACTCCAAAGCATCAGGTGCTGGTGGGAAGTTTAGCTTCTTAAAGAAAAAAGGACCACTAGGGTTGATAATTACACTACTTTTTGGTGGTGGAGCTATGACACTAATTGGTACTGCATCCGGACCGATTTCATGGATTACTAATGTGGTTGGCGATGTAAATGACCAACTTGCGTCTCTTGAGTGGCGAAGGGATAGCATGTTAAAAAATAAATTATCAAGGGAGCGCGGAGAGACTGTTAATGGCTGTACTGTTTTATCTGTTAGGTGCAAATTTAAAACAATGACATCAAAACAAATTAAAAAGCTTGCAAAGGTTGGGGTTGAAGTAATCCCCGAGCTTGATGCCGCGGGCAACCCAAAGAAATTTTTTGGCAGGACAGTAGCAAAGGCCTATAGATATCAAAATGTCGAAATGGATGCCGCAACCTATGTCGCAAAACTAAAATCAGAATCTAGTCTCAGACTGGCAGTAAGAAAGTCCCAAAACATGAAGTATTCAGGGTTTAGCGACAGCGTATTTGTGAAAAAAGTCCTCAATAGATTTGGCATATCCATGACGCCACCAGAGTTAACTGGCACGCACCAGGAAAAAGTAGATAAGCTCCTCAATAAGGCCGGGACAAGTGATGCGGGTGATTTAAAATTTATTCCAGTTGACGATGAAGGCAGCCCCCTAGTAGATGGTAGTGGCAATGAGCTTAGCCTTGGCTCTGATGGAGCTCTGGTTGATGGCGATGGAATTAAGTTAACCACCAACACAGATGGCGTATTTGTCGATAGTAAGGGGTTTGCACTGCCAGACGTTCCAGCGACACAAAACAAATTTACTCTTAAGGGCGCGAGTGGCTCAAGTTATAGCCTAAAGGATGCCATTAGTGCAAAAAAATCCATAACGGTTGTTAGTGGCGCAAAGACTCCACTCCAGCGTGTCCAAAGCACCAAGGTCGGCGCAGCAGCTTTGGGAGTAGTCAGCGTTCTTGGATATTGGGATTTGGCTTGCTCAATTAAAAATACGATTGGCGCAGCAACTGTCGCAGCAAAAGTTGCAAACTCAATTGAGTTTGCTCAATATGCAATGCCAATTATGAGCATGGTGGGTAGCATGAAGGCTGGCGATTTATCAGAAGAAGACGCTAGTATTATTGGCGAATTTTTTATGAAAACAGATTCTAGAAAAACAATCATGGGCACTGACGACACCAAAGGCGTTGACTCGGCAATTACTGAAATTGCCAATCCAAACTACGGTAAAAATGTTATGGACTCAAGCCTTTACCAAATGTCTGTATCTGGCGAAGTTGCTCCGCGCTCAGCCGAAAATACTCAATTTTCTTTGGGGCTAGGCATTAGCGCACTACTATCTGGATTTGCAAATTTTGCAGCTATTCTTGATGTGATAACAAATCTTGGTGTCCCAGGCAATACTACTTGCAATATTGTCCAAAACTGGGCGGTTAGAGGGTTGGGAGTTGTAGTTGGAATTATAGGCATGGTAGGTACTACTGGAGGTTCTTTGGCTGTTCAAGCAGGAATAACAGTTGGGTTGATGATTGTATTATTCGCCGCAAGTGCAGTATTAAACAATGCATTGACCCAGTCGTCTTTTGACTCCGAAATGCAAAATGCTCCCGCAGAAAGAGCGGCGGCTTTATGGTCGGGGATGGCCGCTATTGAAGGACAGACGGCAATGTCTAGAGGCATGATGCCAGGGAACAGCGAACAGATTGTTGCCTATGCCCAACTGCAAAATGAAGTAAAACAAGACTATATAGCCATTGAGTCAGAAGGCACAAACCCATTAGATGCTTCGAGCCAGTATTCCTTCCTTGGAGTGTTTTTAAATAATATATCCAAAAAACTCGGCACCTACTCTGGCGCATCGCCAACTATAGGGGGTATATTTTCATTAATAACTGGCAGTATGTCGTCAATAGTTGACGAACAGATAACCCACGCGAGTACTTTAGACACATCCAGATATGAAACTTGCGACGATATATCATACCAGGACATGGGGATTGATGCCGACGTCCAATGTAACGTTCGCTATATCTTATCAGCAGAGGATCTTGCCCTCGACACAGATGTAGTAGCACTATATATGGAAGATAACGGATACGTCGAGCAAAATACAACTACCGGTTTACCTGAAGGCTACACCGAACCATCACCGAGCGAAAGCCAGGGGGTAGCAATGGACCTAATAATGGGGCAGGTCAATACATACTTTAATACAAGATCATATGGGACAACGGCACAAGGACAAGAATATGGCAAATACCTAGACTATTGCGTATACCGAACAATGCCATTTGGAGAAACCTTTCAAGAGTCGACTGCCATAGGTGCGCCAAGCGTAGAATGGCAAACGGGCGCAAATTGCATGAAGCAAGAAGCACCATACAATTATTTTAGGATATACACATTTGATAAGACCATAAACGACATGGAGGATGAAGGATCAAATACAACCGAAGCCATCCCACCAATATCAACCCTATACGACGATTCGACTAGCATAGAATGTGCTGCTGGCACGACCGAGGCAGGAACAGGTATGGGCTATGATAATGGAATAGCAGTAAATATCCACTTGTGCTCATTACCAAATACCCAAGACTTAAATGATGGTAGCAACCCAGTTAAAGTTAATGCTAGAGTATCTTCTTCCTTCTATAGCTTGGTAGAACAACTAAAAATCGCAGAAGGAACAGAAAAGATTAAAGTATATGATGGGTATAGAACAATGGCGCAACAAATAAACTTTTGGTGTAAATACTCAGTCCCAGTGGGTTCTCCGGTTACATATCTAAATGGGGTGCCAAGGCCACAAAGTGATGAATACGGATGTAATGAGACTACGAGGGGAACTGGCAATCAGGCCGCAGTCCCAGGCACATCTAACCACCAAATGGGGCTAGCGGTTGACTTTAATATAGATGATAACGGAGTATATAACTGGCTAACAAATAATGCGTCAACTTATGGCATTTCTAAATTATCAACTGAAAATTGGCATTGGCAGATTTCTGGATTATGAGTAGGCATTTACTAAACCGCACATTTTTTAAATATATAGGACTAATATTAGTGTTGTCCGTAATGCCACTAAATGCTATGGCTGTCGATAGTGATTATTTCAGCTCTAATGATATATTATTTTATGAACCACCAGACACTGCTTGTACTAGTATTATATCTAGCGATCACACATCCCCGGCCAGTGAGACAAACCAAGACATAGCGGCCAATTTCTTTACCTCGACAGTCTTTTCTGGTAACAATGGCCAAACTATGAACGCAGTACAAGTGGCGGCTATTATGGGCAACCTACAGCAAGACTCAGGCTTTAACCCAAACGCTGGTGAAGATGGGGCATACAAAGGCATAGCACAATGGTCTTCACCCGGTAGATGGGATAGTATAGCCGACCCAAAAAACGACATAAATAACCAACTTAATTTTATAAAAACAGAGCTAGACGGTGCCTATAAAGACAGTCTGGTTGAATTTTGGAACGCATCTAGCCCGGACGATCTAAATAAAGCGACATATGCTGTCGCAAGGAACTATGAAGTTGCCACCAGAGAAGGTAGAGAAAGCTCATCTACGGCCTGGACTAACAACACAGACGCCGCAAATAACGTCTTAGATATGCTAAGGCGGGAAGAATATGCTAGTAGTTTTTATGATGAATTTGGCAGTTCAGCTGATTCTGGCTACGAAACCAGATCTGGTTGTGGCGGTCTAGCTTCGGGTGGTATGTCATTATTAGAAGCAAAACAATTAATGCAATTATATAAAAATCTAGAGCCAAACAGTTGGGACCCAGGCACAGCCGGAACTATATATAATATTAATGGTACCGATTGCTCTGGTGGGCCACTAGCTAACTGTGTAGCATTTTCGCAATATTTTATTAACCGTTACACCACAAAACAATATACATATACAGCAAATGGATCAGGTGTTGTTAGTTCATTAATCGGGTTAGGTTTCACGGATGGGGGGCATACGCCAAAGGTCTACTCAGTGTTTAGCCAATCAACTGGGTCAATGATGTGCGGAGAAACGCCTTGTGGACATACGGGCGTAGTATTAGGCATAGACACCAATAATAATAAAATCATTATTGGCGAAGCCGCGTGCGGAAATACTCTTGATTGGGCCGATGCCCGCGAATATGATTTAGTGGAATATTCTAATGACGCATATACCTACGCCTATACTGATAATTTTCTAGAGGATTCATTGTGAAAATAAGAGAGTTAGAACCAAAACAGAAAATTATTATTGTCTCGATTATTGTCGTGTTTATATCTTTAATTGTATTGTTATTCTTATTATTGCCAAAAAATGGATATGGTAGCGGTATAAGTGTTAATAATTATGATAAATACATAAAGAATTTGCCAACTGATAGAAAAAATTCCATTAATAGTGCACTTTATAAGATTGTAGCTACTAATTCACAAACCGATAATATTAACGTAAATGACGCAACTATTAGAGATGGCTCTGCTAAATATAGCTACGATAGAACCACTAATGTCAACTCTGGCTCATTTATTGTTGATATGGAGAGCATTAAACAGTCCTATATGATATCTTACGAGTGGTCTAGTGACAGCAAGAATAGTAATTTATCAGGTTACAGCGCCATAGCTACCTGCCTAGCATCAGCCGATTTTATATATGGTGAGTTTGGCTGTGTCGATAGTTTTGCTAACTCTAAAAGCTATACCGAACGTGACCCGATTTTAAAATATTTACCATATTCAACATTTAATTTATCAGTGACCGCTAACGTTATTTCTAATGATAGGGTTGACCTTAATGTAAATATTATCTTATATTCATCAGACACGCGCGATGGCCAACGAGATATTTCAATTGCTAAATATAAAACCGAGATTGTTGAATGGATAAGATCACTAGGGCTGAATCCTGACGACTACTTGATAATTTATTCGATTAAATAATTTTATAGTTTAATTATTGTCACTACTTTTTTGCCAATATCGGGTAGTTTTACCGAACTGATAATCGTCTGGTTTCCACTGATTAATAATTGGTTTTGTCTTTCATCATCAAGCTCACTAAATACGTCATCAAGTAGGATTATAGGCTTAATATCTGTAATTTGTTCAATAATATCAACTTCCAGAAATTTTAATGCCAGAACAATACTGCGGACTTCACCCCTTGAGGCGACCTCAACAGCAGGGGATTCATTAAATCTGAATATAACGTCGTGACGATGTGGCCCAATGCCTGTAAAGCCCAGTAACATATCACGTTCACGATGATTATGTAGGTCATTTAATATTTTTTGCTTGATATCGCCAATATAAGTATGAGAGTAGTGAATCGATACAATATCGTGTGATTTTGCGATGATATTATAGGCATCATTTAGTTTATTGTTTATTTGCTCGATAAAAGCTATTCGTTTTTCAATAATATACGAGCCGTGCTCGCTAATCGTTACGTCCCAAGCAAATAACTCATCAGGCTTACTGTACTGTCGTTTTAATAGGTTATTGCGCTGTTTTAAGGCCCTCTCGTACTTGTGAAGCGAATTTAGGTATATCGGGTCAAGTTGGCTGATAAAGCGGTCTATAAACTGACGACGACGGCTGGGCGAACCGTGCAGTAATCGTAAATCATCTGGCTCAAACAAAACAACAGGATATTTATATTTAGCAGATAGGCGATACATTACCTTGTCATCAACTGTGATTTTTTTACGACCAGTTAATAAACTCGGGTCATAAGTAATTGTCCGTTTGGCATGATTATTAAATTCAACATCTATCCGCCACCAAGGACAATCATGACTTAGCACATCATGGTCACTACCCTTAAATGAACTGCCCTGAAGAGCAATATATAAGGCCTCAATTAAAGAAGTTTTGCCACTACCATTAGCACCAGTGATAACTGTTATTTTTGGCGATAAATTAATCGCAAAACTATCATGCGACCGGAAATTTTGGACTGATAGTTTTTTTACCACCGTCATATTTATAATTATTAGCTCTTAAGGGGCATAATTATATGGTAGTAATCAACATCAGGTTTGGTTGACTTTAATATACAAGGTGCAATTTTGCCGCTAAAACTAAATTCAACAATATCACCATCAGTTACAGATAAAGCCTCGCTAAGATACCGTGAATTTAGGGTTATTTGACCGTCACTCGTAACCTCGGCAGTTGTCTCGGAAGTATTTTCTCCTAATTGAGAAGCAATTGAA